>JBDNGV010000075.1:0-16400 GCA_041689125.1 Daejeonella sp. | reverse complement strand
GGTCGTATGTATTCGAAGTTCCCACATACGACCACATTCGGGGTCGATTTTTCAGCGAAATCTGATCCTCTATAAATATACGACCACCTTCGGGGTCGAAATGTAAAATCTTTATCGGACACTAGATCCTCTAATTGCAATAGATCTCTCCTCGCGAAACAATACCAATACGTTCAAAAATATAGCTCACTCGTCGACATGACGGATTAGTACATTTGAAATTTAGATTTATTGGCAGATAATTGTTCATTTTCAATTCTCCACTCTCAACTCTCCACTAATCAAGTTTTCTGTTTCTTCTTTTTTGCAGCCGGGAACAACACGTTGTTCAAAATCAGTCTATAGCCGGGCGAGTTGGGATGGAGATTTAAGTCGGTTGGAGGGTCTCCAACCATATGCTGGTAATCTTCAGGATCATGCCCTCCATAGAAGGTCCACTGGCCTTTTCCTAATTCTCCGTGTATGTAGCGTGCTTCATCGCTTGACTTGGTTTCACCCATCACAAGCACATTCGGTTTGATGATACTTTTCCTGAATGCGGTTGTCTGTCCCATGAATCCTTTTACCACTTTATCGTGGTTTTGGGTAAGCATAGCCGGAACAATATCCCATTTGGCTGAGAAATCAAACAAGGTAAAAAAGTCATTGGTGCGATTTAACGTTTGAGAACGGATAGGAGTTGCATCAATATTCGAAAATTCATTGATTGCCGGGTTCATATCCAGTTTAAAATTCTGAAATGCAAATGTTTGATTAAAATCAAGTTTTGACTGGGCTTTCGGATCAGCAGAATCGCCATCAAAAACACGCTCTACTATATCTGTGCCATTTGCGGCCAGTGCAATATCAATAGTTTCGGGACCTGAGCACATCGCAAACATAAAACCTCCGCCCGAGCAGAAATTGCGGATACTTCTGGCTACCTCCAGTTTCATTTCAGAAACTTTATTGAAGCCATTTTTCTTCGCTGTAGCTTCCTGTAATTTTACATCTTCAATATACCATGAAGCATTTCTAAATGCGCTCCAGAACCGGTTATACTGGCCTGTAAAATCTTCATGGTGGAGGTGAAGCCAGTCGTATTTTGGGAGTTCGCCTTTTAAAACCTCATCGTCATATAAAATATCATACGGTATTTCAGCATAACTGAGTACCATGGTTACAGCATCGTCCCAGGGTAACTTGTTTTTTGGGGAATAAACGGCAATTTTGGGAGCTTTTTCAAGTTTAACCATCTCCATATTCACCGAAGGGTCAGTAACTTCATTCAAAATCGCATTGACTTTTCCATCCGCAATTACCTCATAAGAAACCCCTCTGATTTTGCATTCTGATTCCATGGACTGAGTATATTTCATCAGAAAACTTCCACCTCTATAATTCAAAAGCCAGTCGGTTTCTAGTCCGTTTTTAATTGCCCAGTAGGTGATTCCGTAAGCTTTCAGATGATTTTTTTGATCCTCATCCATTGGTATTAGAATAGATGCAGCTCTACAAACTATAGTTAGAAGTAGGAAAAGAAGAGTCAATTTGGCTTTTAACATGAGGATTATCAGTATTTAACAGTACTTAAAGGTATAAAAAGAAGAAGATAATTGAAGAATTTCATCAATTGGCTGAAATAATTACCTTTGTCTACAGATGTTAAGTAAACAAATATGAGCAAAGCAATTATTAAAACCGAGAAAGGTGATATGACCGTTCAATTTTATGATAAAGATGCACCAAATACGGTTGCAAATTTCTTGAAATTGGCAAAGGAAGGATATTATGATGGTGTGACATTTCACAGAGTGATTAATGATTTTGTGATCCAAGGTGGCGATCCAACAGGAACCGGTGCCGGTGGTCCGGGATATAGCATTGATTGTGAACTTGATGGGGAAAACCAATACCATGATAGAGGTGTTCTTTCAATGGCTCATGCTGGCCGAAATACAGGTGGTTCACAGTTTTTCGTTTGCCATAGCCGTACAAACACCTCTCACCTTGATCGCAATCATACCTGCTTTGGTAAAGTAGTTGAAAATGTAGACGTTGTTGACAATATCAGCCAGGGTGATAAAATTTTAGGAATAGAAATTGTTGAAGAGTAGTATTGAGTATTGAGTATTAAGTATTGAGTATTAAGCACAGAGTATTGAGTGCTATATAATTTGAAAAGGAATTTATAGAGTATAGGACCTTTTCGTAACAAACATCAAATATTAATGATATATAATTAGTAGCAGTATTGTTGAAAGGCAGATTGTCTTTGTCTCAATACTCAATACTAATTACTAAATACTAAAAAATGAATTTAAGAGGATTAGTATCCGTATCCGGTAAGCCGGGATTGTTTAAACTGATTGGACAGAATAAATCGGGTTTTATCCTTGAAACATTGGATGAGCTGAAGAATAAGATTGTCGTTAACATGAGTACTGTAAAGATGGCCTCTTTGGAAGATATTACCGTTTTTGGTGATACGGCTGATTTGAAATTGAGCGATATTTTTCTGAAAATGAAAGACAGTAAAAGCGTACCTGATGCAAAAACAGCAGATGGAAATTCTTTGCGTACTTTCTTTACTGAAGTAGCTCCTGATCACGATCAGGAACGTGTTTATGCTTCTGATATGAAGAAAATAATCAATTGGTTCAGTATTATTAAGGATTTACCTTTATTTATTGAAGCGGCACCTGAACCAATAGTAGAAGGATCCTCGGGTGCAGCTAATGAAGCGTCGGTAGTTAAAAAACCTGAGCCTATTAAAGAGAAACCTAAAGTCACAAAGGCTGCCGGAAAAAGCGCTACCCGCTTATCTCAGAAATCGAAATAGGGAAGAATTATGTGTTATCAGTTATCAGTTATAGTTATAGTTATCTGATTTTAGTGAGGAGGTATTAGTATCAATTTCCTAATGCCTCTTTCCCAATCAAACCTTACTCAAAAGTAGCGCACCATCACAAATCCTATCGCTAAGGCAATCAGGATCATAATCCAGAAAAGCCTGTTCTCTTTTGATTGATTGCCTGATCGGAATCTGTATTTTCTTTTATAATCTGTCATAATTCTCATTGTTAATCATGATGATAGGGTTCTCCCTTCAAAATTGTACAGGTGCGATATAGTTGTTCAGCAAAAAACAAACGAATCATTTGATGTGAGAGAGTCATTTTTGAAAGTGAAACCTTATCGTTGCTCCTTTCATAAATTTCATTACTAAACCCATACGGACCTCCTACAATAAAGACTAGATGCTGAAGTCCAGCCACCATTTTTTTATTTAAATATACAGAAAAGCCTCTTGATGTGAACTCTTTGCCATTTTCATCCAATAGAATAACTTGGTCGGTAGTCTGAATAATTTTAAAGATCAACTCTCCTTCCCGAATTTTTTGCTGTTCCTGCGACAGGCTTTTGGTATTTTTTAATTCTGGGATTTCAATTATCCGGAAAGGGATATAATGTTTTAGACGTTTCAGATAGATTTCGATGCCTTCAATCAGGTATTTGTCTTCTGTTTTGCCGATTGTTAATAGGGTGATTTTCATCTTTTATTTATTGTTTTTTATCGGTGATGAAGCTATCATGATTTGATGATCATTCCCCTACGGGTTTTGGCAAAATCATGATGGTTTCATCTTTTGTTTATTGTTTTTTATCGGTGATGAAGCTATCATGATTTAATGATCATTCCCCTACGGGTTTTGGCAAAATCATGATGGTTTCATCTTTTATTTATCGTTTTTTATTGGTGATGAAGCGATCATGATACACTAACGTAATATAGTTACCGGCCCTGTTTTTTTGATGATATTTCCATTAAAATCAATGGCATTAATCAAATAATAATAGGTTCCAACAGGTAAAGGCTCATTATTAAAGTTCCCTTTCCAGGGATTAAAAAGGTCATCCGAAACGAATATAGAAACACCAAATCGGTTGAAAATTTGTATTCTGTAAGTGTTGATATTAGTCATGCTGATCACAAACTCATCATTCAATGCGTCATTATTCGGCGTAAATGTATTTGGAATGAACAAGATATTATTTGCACTGATCATGAACTGGCCTTGTGCCACTGATGCGCTGCAAACTGAACTTTTAAACACTGTCAGGGTAACATCGAAATTTCCTATACCAAGGTAGGTATGTTCAGGGTCCTTGTCTGTAGAAGTTTTTCCGTCTCCAAAATCCCATAAAAAGGCATCGGCATCTGTCGATTCATTGAAAAACTTAACCCGGATTGGAAATGAAAGTTTTATTGGTGCTTTTGGCTCTGAACGGAATGCCGCCACAGGATTTTTATAGATTGGTGGCACCACAATACTTACCGTTTCTGTACTGCAATTCCCCCTACTTAAAGTAAGGGTATAGGTGCCGGCTACGGCTACACTCGTAACAGGTATTTCAGGTGATTGCAGATTTGAACTGAAATTATTCGGACCTACCCAATTGTAAATCACATCGCTTTGGGCAGTGGTACTAAGTCTAATCACATCGTTCAAACAGAAATCGGGTTTGTTCGCAATTATTACAGGTTTCACCGGACTTATAGCCACAATGATTTCTTCCGTGAAAACGCTTATACAGCCTGAACTTCCTTCGGCTTCGAGACGAATGGTTTTTGTTCCCGGACTCGAATATATAATTGTATTTACCGGAGTACTTCTACCGGGAGGGATATTAGAACCCAGTCCAAAATCCCATTTGAGTTTCTGAAAGTCCTTGGAAGTATTGCTAAAGGTAAATGATTGAAATACTGTACAGGCATTATTTCTCGTTATGACAAATGAGGCTGTTGGTGTTTGTCCGATTGCTGCAATGTTAACTGTTGCAGGGTCGCTGGTACAACCATTCAAGCTAACAGTCACAGTATAGGTGCCAGCCCTTGTGTTATCATCAACCGGGACTTTAATTTCAGCGGCACTTGAGGTAAATCCTTTCGGACCGGTCCATGAATAGGTAGCGCCAATTAGTATGGGTGTACTCAGATCAATAGTTTCGCCAATACAATACCTTGGCTTCAAACCGTTGATTAGTGGAAGTGCAGGTTTAAAGCCAACAAGAAAAGATTCTGTGATACTTACAGCACAACCAATATCATTAAATACCTGCAATACTACTGTTTTAAACCCGGGACTGGAATAAGTTACGATATGCGGCCCTGCGGTATTAGCCGTAGCATTACTGGCACCCTCGCCAAAGTTCCATTCTGCTTTAGTAAAATTTTTCGATCCTGTACTATTAAAAGTGAAACTCTGATTTGGACTGCAGGGAAGATTTTTAGTTAAGGTTATTTTGGCTTCAGGGCCGACAAATTCGCCGGTACCTCCAAATTCTAATTTAAAACCATTATTCCCATTCGAGAAATTATCAACCAACAGTGCATAAGTATGTCCCTGCTTCATATCTATGAACTTAAGATATCCATCTTGCCCTCCACGTCCGCAGCCCGATTCTTCAGTAATATCTGTTGAAGTCATGTTCATGCCTGTTTTAAAATATAAAGGTTCATTCGGACAGGCACTATTATTCACTCCATGTCCTACAGCACAGCGTAACAAAGTTTTGGTACTGAAGTTTCCGGAAGGTCCCAGATCATATAAAACCCAGTCAATATCATCTGAATTCACAGTAGGCGTAATGTCCATTGTCAAGGTCCCATTACTCGCAGCTGTCCATTTATACCAAACGGAATTAGATTCATTACCAAGGCAAGAACCTGCAGTTTCTCTGTTATTTGTGCCTGATCCTGAAACATTGCTTTCTGTAAAGCTTTTTTTATCGCATAATATGGATGAAGTACTAAAATCCTGCCCTGCTTTTAGGGGAGCGAAATAATTGTTAAGACAAAGTTTAAATGTTCCTGTAGCATTATTCCTGGCACTAACCCGGATATAATAAATTTTACCGACGATGAGCGCACCTTTATAATAGGTAGAAATGCCTGTACCTGTTGTTGCCAAAGAACCGACCTGCGCGGAAAAGGAAATCGAGTTACCTAGAGTTTCGATCGTATATAGAGCGATGAGCGGATTTCGTAATGTTCCACCAGTTGTCCCTCCTCCGGTACTGGCTCCTGTAACGGTTATATTTACGTCATAGGCGCTGGCAGTAAATCTGAACCAAACATCTCTCCCGGTTTGGCCTGCAGGCCATTGAGGTGCAGTACCGAATGTTCCCTCATCTGTTGCATTAATATTTGAATATCCTGCGTCTGCTGAGCATTTTGAAGGATCAGTTAATGGAAAAGCCTTGTCATAACTGTCGTTTGCAGGTTGTGCAAATGCAGTAAAAACGAAAATAAAAAGAAAGAAAAACAGTGAAATATATCTCAATTTTCTGATGTAGCCTATTACAAAAATACGAAAATGCCCTCCAAATATGTTCATAGGAGGGCTCTTTCCTGAAATTAGTTTATTTAACTTTTACTTGAGTCCGGATATTTTTTTTGTTTTTCGACTGGAGTTGCCCTTATATGCCAAAATTAAACATATGTGCTCACCCGGGGAGGCGGGATTTCCTTGTTACATAATTCCATAAATATGTGATCCCTTTGGGATCGGATGAAAAATTCTAAGTCCGATTGCAATCAGCATGATAGAGCATAAATGAATGATCAGTTGGTCGACCCCGAAGGCGGTCGTATGTTTATAGAAAAACCAATAATTGCGGTTACCGATCCCGAAGGTGATCGTATGTGTTTTAAATTTTCACATGCGACGCCCTTCAGGGTAGGCATTTCATTATTACATAGTTCTATAAACATTTGACTCCTTTGGAGTCAGAAAATTTGCAAATCGGATTTCAACAATTGAGCTTCAAAAAATCTTCAATTAGAAAAATACAAGTACCGTTCTGGATATCACTTATTCAATATCCCTTTTCTTACCTGAACTTTCATCAATTCACCGTCAGGATCCAAACTTGTTTTTAATTTGGTGAAGGCTAATGTGCTTTCAGAAGTTAGGTAGCGGACTTTAGGGTTCGGGTCATTTATGCACCTAATGATCACAGCAGCAATATCTGCAGGCTTTTGAAATGCTCTTTCCTTAAACTCTTCCGTAAAAGTTGCGCGATATCCCATATAGGTTTTCATTAAGTCTTTATAATCATCATTCAAAATACCACCTGTCGACTCGAAATACTCTGTTAGGCTGTTTCCGAACTCGCTTATTGTCCCTCCCGGTTCAATCAATGAGATATTGATTCCGAAATAGGGCTCAAGGTATGTTGCCAGACTCTCGGTTAAACCTTCAAGCGCAAATTTTGCGGCACAATAGATCTCATTGAGAGGCGAGCCAACAATTCCGCCGACTGATGAAATATTGATGATACGTCCGCTTTTTTGTTTGCGCATACATGGCATCACAGCCTTGCAACAACGGATTGGTCCATAAAAATTCACATCCATCACCTGCTGGATCTCTTCCATGCTAGCCTGTTCCATAGGTTTGATAAATCCGGCACCGGCATTATTGATCAGTACATCAATCCTTTTTTCTGAATAAATAATCTCATCAATACATGCGTAAATGCTTTTTTCATCCTGAACATCCAGTTGAATGATATTAAGTTTAACCTTTCTTCTCTCAGCTTCCTGATCAAGCAATGATCTTTTACTTAGCTTACGCATTGAAGCGTAAACTCTATGACCCTGCTCCGCAAGTTGAACAGCAGTTTCAAGTCCGATGCCGGTGGAAGCCCCCGTAATGAGAATTACTTTTGACATAATTAAATTTTTGAAAAACAATTTTGACTGAAAGCAAAAAGCCAAAAGCATTGAACTTTTGGCTTTAAGATTTTAAATATTGACGGGGTTATTTTTTTAACCGTTTTGATTCATTCTGATAATATTTAATGCACCACCAGCTTTAAACCACTCAATTTGCTGTTGATTGTAAGTGTGATTTACATTAAATGTATCTGAAGTACCGTCGATATGATGAAGAACAATGCTCAATGGTTTACCAGGAGTAAAATCATTTAAGCCTGTAATGTCAATGGTATCATCTTCACGAATTTTATCATAATCATTGTTATCCGCAAAGGTTAAACCAAGCATTCCCTGTTTTTTGAGGTTAGTTTCATGAATACGTGCGAAAGATTTAACTAGAATTGCCCGAACACCCAAGTGTCTAGGCTCCATAGCTGCATGTTCACGAGATGATCCTTCACCGTAGTTCTCATCACCCACAACAATACTTCCTATACCCTGAGCTTTGTAGGCACGAGCAGTAGCAGGTACTGCTCCGTACTCTCCATTAAGCTGATTTTTAACTGTATCTGCTTTATCATTGAAGAAGTTAGTTGCTCCAATAAGCATGTTATTAGAGATATTATCAAGGTGACCTCTGAATTTAAGCCATGGACCTGCCATTGAAATATGGTCAGTAGTACATTTTCCTTTTGCTTTGATCAGAAGTTTTAATCCTTTAATATCTGTTTCTTCCCATGCTTTGAACGGATCAAGTAATTGAAGACGTGAAGAATTTGGATCTACGATCACATTTACCTTAGTTCCGTCTTTTGCTGGAGCTTGAAATCCTGCATCCTCTACTTCATAACCCTTTATTGGCATTTCAAGACCTTGCGGCTCTTCTAACCTAACCTTTACACCATCTGCGTTAGTCAGGGTGTCGGTCAGTGGATTGAAAGAAAGATCGCCGGCAATAGTCATCGCTGTGACAATTTCTGGCGAAGCTACAAAGGCATGTGTATTTGGATTACCATCGTTACGCGACTTGAAGTTTCTGTTGAATGAAGTGATGATCGAGTTTTTACGGGTTGGGTCGTCGCTGTGACGTGCCCATTGTCCGATACATGGTCCGCAGGCATTTGCCAGAACTACTCCGCCCATTTTTTCAAAGGTATCCAAGTATCCGTCGCGTTCTACCGTAAAGCGTACTAGCTCAGATCCAGGAGTAATAGTGAATTCAGCTTTAGCAACCAATTTCTTATTAACCGCCTGCTCAGCCACAGATGCCGCTCTAGAAATATCTTCGTAAGAAGAGTTGGTACATGAACCAATCAAACCAACCTCTAGGGTTTGCGGCCATCCGTTTTCTTTAACAGCAGCAGCGAATTTAGAAATAGGCCAAGCCATATCCGGTGTGAAAGGTCCGTTTACATGTGGCTCTAAAGTCGAAAGGTCAATTTCAATTACCTGATCGAAGTATTTTTCAGGATTAGAATATACTTCTTCATCACCGGTTAAGTGTTCTTTAACCTGATCAGCAAGTTTTGCAATTTCTTCTCTTTCAGTACCTTTTAAGTATATAGCAATTTTTTCATCATATCCAAATACTGAAGTTGTTGCACCGATTTCAGCACCCATATTACAAATCGTTCCTTTTCCGGTTGCAGAAAGTGATCGTGCACCTTCGCCGAAGTATTCAACAATCGCTCCGGTACCACCTTTTACAGTGAGGATGCCGGCAACTTTAAGGATCACATCTTTTGCAGAAGTCCATCCTGAAAGTTTCCCTGTTAGTTTCACACCAATCAACTTAGGGAACTTTAATTCCCAAGCCAGACCTGCCATGACATCGCAAGCATCAGCACCACCAACACCAATGGCGATCATTCCTAATCCACCTGCATTTGGAGTATGTGAGTCAGTTCCGATCATCATTCCTCCAGGGAATGCGTAATTTTCTAACACTACTTGGTGGATTATACCCGCACCTGGTTTCCAAAATCCGATGCCATATTTATCCGATACCGAAGCAAGGAAATCAAATACTTCTTTATTCTGTGTATTGGCAGTTGCCAAATCTTCTATAGCTCCGATTTTGGCCTGAATTAAGTGGTCGCAGTGTACAGTTGAAGGAACTGCTACTGTTGGTCTGCCGGCCTGCATAAACTGCAATAATGCCATTTGAGCAGTAGCGTCTTGCATTGCAACACGGTCTGGTGCAAAATCAACATAAGTTACACCTCTTTCGTGCGCCTCAGTTGCATTTCCATCCCATAGGTGAGCATATAAAATTTTCTCTGTTAATGTAAGTGGCTTACCAACAACTTTACGAGCAGCCGTAATACGCGGACCGTAGTTGTCATAAACCTTTTTGATCATGTCTAAATCAAATGCCATGGTATTTACCTGATTTTAAATTATTTTCAATTATAACTTCGAGCGAAGTTACATAAAAACGACCTGAAAATGGAATAGGTCAGGCTATAGAATTGTAAAAATTATACTAAGGCAAAAAGGATTTAGCTTAATAGATTCTAAAAAGAATATCGTAGTTTGATATTTGCTCAGGTGAATTATACCATGGCTGTTGCCTCTTTAATTTTGTTATTGAAAATTTGATAACAACTATCTTCACCTCCAACTCGTTTAGGAACATCTATAATAACGGTACGCCCTTTATCTATTGCATTGAATTGCATTTTACCAAACCAATGAGTCTCTATTTAATGTTTCATGATTCTTTTATTAGGAAAATTTCTTAGAGTTTTTCAATTACTCTGCGTAATTTATCACTAACAGAGCCGGCTACTTCTCTAAGAGAATCATTTTTAATTCCCATCATGGAAGCAATAGGATCTACTGCCGAAATTTCAACTTTGCCATCCTCGTGTTCCTCAACAATTACATTGCATGGCAGCATGGTGCCTACCTTATCCTCCATTTTAATGGCCTCAAATGCGAACGCCGGATTGCAGGCACCCAGAATACGATATTTACGAAAATCTATGTCCAGCTTTTTTTTGAAGGTATCTTTAACATCAATTTCAGTAAGAATCCCGAAGCCTTCATTCTTCAGTCCTTCAGTTACTCTGGAGATCGCAGTTTCAAAATCTGTGTTTAAGGTTTTTGAAAAATAATAGCTCATGATTTCGTTCTTTAAGGTTTAATTGATAATCAAATATCCCAATATTTAGGGAATTCAATTGTTACTTCTGTCACACTTCCTTAATATTTGTTTACCATCGAATGATAAGGCTTAATTCTTCAAATCTCTTGCCTATTTATTCAAATTTAATAAAAGATAAATTTATCTTCTACTCCTACATTTACCTAATAACCTGAGTTAGATATAAGGAAGGTTAAACTAATGAGGTTAAAATTGTTCATACAGGGCTCTGGAGCCAATTAATTTTATTTTTGAAAGCAAAACTTGTGAAGTATAGGTCAGTTCAGTCCTTTCCTACAGAGTAGTTCCGGCAAGAAATAGCCTTCCGTTTTAAATTACCAGCAGCCGGAAGCTACCTCCTTCGGTAAGGTTTATTTTACCCAAAGCGGTATTTCATAGGGAAGGGCAGCCCGACAAAAGTACCAAGGCCATTTGAAATAAACCCGGGTGGCAGCTGTAACTTTTTGCAATTGAATTTTATGATATCTTGTAAATCTGCAGCAAAAATTACGGCTGAACACTGGACTGCCGCGACCGAAGAAGCAATGACCTTGCTTTCTAAAACCAGAAAAATATTCAATTCTAACTTACCTTAACAAGATTTTATATCAAACTCACGTTAATATTTAAAGCTGATAGAGTTCCTAACTCTAATTCTTAATATAATTTTACAATAAAGTGCTGTAAATTAACATGGATTTAAATTAGATTCTTAACAAAATATAAAAATGATCCCGATCAGTTTTGAGGATTATTTTCAACCAAGAGGCTGAAAGCAGTACCACCGAATCCTGCCGCATTAATGAGGACTTTTTGTATCGATTTCTGTACCTTTTGTTGAGGTAGATATGGCACCTGAATAAACTGATTATGTATCATCATTAAAAGCGCCATTTCTAGACTCAGAGCACCGGAGGCACCGAAGGTGTGCCCGATTTTCCACTTGTTCACTGTTAACATAGGCTTATCTTGTCCAAAAATAGTTTCAATGGCTTTCATTTCGGAACTGTCGCCCAAAATAGTGCCCGGCGAATGCATGATTACTACATCAACACTATCCAGATCATGACCTTCCAGAGCCATATTCATTGATTTTTGTAGACACAGGGCATTTTCAGATAATGAGGCTCCATGCCCAATAATTTCCGTGCCAAAGCCTATGCCGGTGATATAAGCAATGGCCTTGTCAGAATTAAGCTCTAAACAAAAACAGGCCGCGCCTTCTCCTAGAATCAGGGTATTTTGCACTTTTTTTAGATCCATACTAAGGCAGGGATAATCACTATCTAGCGTAGAATATATTTTGAGGGCCTTCATTTGTGCAATTGTAAAAGGCGTTAATGGCGCTTCACTGCCTCCGGCAAGAAAGCGAGTACAAAAACCTGCTTTAATCCAGGCAGCTGCATTGGCTATAGATTGTAAAGCTGTAGAACAAGTAGCAGAATGAGAAATTACAGGTCCACTTATATTTTGGTCGCAAGCCACCCAACTTGAAATATTCCCGAGGGTAGTGCTTGGAGAGGTTTGAGGATTTACTTTTTGCTTTCCGTTCTCAATAAAATCGCCATGGTATTTTTCAAAGCTTGAAGTTGCCCCTCTGGATGATCCTATATTAATGCCAAAATCTTCACTTTTGTCCCATCTAGCTTGTTTTACAGCAATTCTTGAAGCTGCAATTGCATAAAGTACGCTTGGATCGAGCTGCTGATATTTCTTATCTTTAATTAGAGATGAAATTAATTCTTTAGCCTCCGAAGAGAGTGGAGCTATCCATTCCTGATTGCCATTAAAATTTTTCTGATGAAAGCAATGCTGACTATCCCGGTATCTATTCCAAATAGATTCACTTTTTATCCCTAAAGCTGAAATACTACCATAACCACTAATCGCTATTTTTAAATTTTTCATCTAGACTGAATGCTGTATTCCTTTTTCAATGGTTAAATAATTAAATCTTAGTTGTATAAACCTATCATAAAATATAATTATCTCGAAATCAAGTTGACTCAATTTTTTCTTTATATTACTCAATGTTATGTTAGATTTTTGTTAAATGCCTTGTTAAAAAACATTCTTGCTTTAGACGGATCTAATCTCTTTTTCAAAGTGTTTTAAATTGGAAACCCTGTACAGATAAATTTTCAAGAATTTTGGGTAGGGCATACTCAAGACGGTTGAATGCTTTAATACTATCGTGGAAAACTATAATTGAGCCATTTCTGCAATGCTTTAATACATTTTTGACGCATTGTTCCTTGCTGACACTCTCATCAAAGTCAGCACTAAGTATATCCCACATGATGATTTCAGTTTCAGGGAAATTTTTTCTGATTTCAGCTATCTGTGATTTTTTTATCCTACCATAAGGTGGTCTGAACAGACGGGTTCCTGTGAGTAAAGAGCCCTTTCTGATATTATTTAAATAATCTTTGTTAGCGGATTTCCAGCCCTTAAGGTGGTTGTACGTGTGGTTCCCCACAGTATGTCCTTCGCTGATTACATCAGATAATATGGATGGATGCTTTTCTACATTATCGCCAATGCAAAAAAAAGTAGCTTTACAATTGAATTTTTTAAGAGTATTTAAAACATAGTGTGTAACAACTGGTATGGGTCCGTCGTCGAAAGTAATATAAACAAATTTTTCTTTGCGGCTTTTATGCCAAGTTAGAGTTGGGTATAACCATCTAAGCCAAAAGGGAGAATAAGTTAAATACAATTGCCTTTTAATAATTTATCACGAAGATAAATATGTTATTAATTAAATGATAGTATTTTTAGGCCGGATTTACATCCTAACCAATTTTGTTGAATAATATATGAAACATTTAAATTTTAAGGTTTTTTACAGTTATAGCGTTTTTGCCTTATTGCTGGCTGGCTCAATTTCAAATCCGGTTCTGGCACAGGAACGGATCACATTGAAAAGGGCAGCCGAGCTGGTTATCGATAATAACCTTCAGATAAAGCAGTCTCAATTTACGGAGGCTATTTCTGAAGAAAACCTAAGCCAGTCAAAGCTTGCGCTTTATCCGACTCTGAATGCGAATACAGGTCTTAATTTTAACTTTGGGCGTAGTATTGACCCTTTGACTAACCAGTTTATTAATCAGGAAATTACATCTAGTAGCGGGAATGTAACCTCCAATACCCCTTTGTTTCAGGGATTCAGAAGGATTAATGAGATCTCTCAAAACAAGCTACAGCTTGACGCAGATAAAAGCAATACCCAAAAAGTTAAAAATGATCTTATTCTAGCTGTGGTAACTAATTATTTATCTGTATTAAATGCTCAGGATCTTTTAATAGCCACGCAACAGCAACTAGATATTGCAAATCAGCAGCTGGATATAGAGCAAAAATTCTTTGATGTAGGTAATAAAACACTTGCTGACCTTGCACAAGCAAAAGCTCAAGTTGCAACTGCAGAACTTAATGTCACCAATGCAAGAAATCAGGTTGATCTTTCTTTTTTGGATCTTGCTCAGTTATTAGAGCGTGATCCATCAGTACAGTTTGAAGTTGAAAAACCTCAAATTGAGAATATAATGAATGTAAATGCAGCCTATTCTGCTGTAGATGTTTTTAAAACCGCTTCATTGAATTTTCCTGATATTAAACTTGCTGAATACAGAAAGCAGGTTTTTGAAAAGGAAATAGACATTGCAAGAGCCGGTTATTTTCCATCTTTGAACCTACAGAGTGGTTTTGGTAGCCGGTATTCGAACGGATCATTTGGCAATACTTCTTTCGCTGAACAGACTACAGACAATTTTAACCAGTTTCTTGGATTTGGATTGAACATTCCAATTTTCAATGGTCTGGCAGCCAAGTCCAATGTGCGCAGAGCCAATATTAATTTCCAAAATGCGATGCTTTCTGAGCAACTGGTGAAAAATAACCTAAATAAAGTTATTAATCAGGCTGTTTACGATCTTAGAGCTGCTGACAAGCGTTATTATTCTGCACAAACTGCTTATGAGTCTTCTTTAGAGGCATTCAATGTTATTCAGCAGCGTTACGCGGTTGGTTTGGTTAATTCTTTGGATTTTAATCAGGCACAGACAAATTTAAATAAAGCACAGTTTGATCAGATCCAAGCGCGGTATGATCTAATTTTCAGAAGTAAAGTAATTGATTATTATCTGGGCAATCCAATAACCTTTTAATCAGAAATATTTCCCCTCATATTAAAAAAATGGCAAAGAAAAATAATACGTTAAAGTATGTGCTCATTGGAGCAGTAGTCCTTGTGGTTGTAGCTGTTGCAGGGAATAAACTCGGATGGTTTGGCAAAGGTGATGTTATTAAGGTGGCAGTTGATAAAGTTGAAAAGCGGAATATCATTGAAACAGTATCTGCCAGTGGAAAAGTACAGCCGGAAATAGAAGTAAAGTTAAGTGCGGAAGTATCCGGTGAAGTTGTAGAATTAAACGTTAAAGAGGGTGATGTTGTTAAAACGGGACAATTATTGTGTAAGGTTCGTCCAGACATTCTACAGTCGGGTTACGATCGTGCAGTAGCATCTCTGAATAGTCAGCGAGCCTCACTTGCCAGTACCCAGCAACAGCTTAAACAGTCTGAGGCTAATTATGCCAATACTGAAGCAAAGTTCAATCGTAATCAGGAGCTTTTTACCAAACAAGTAATCTCTGCTGCCGAGTTTGATGCGGTAAAAGCCGAGTATATGGGGGCAAAAGCCAGCCTTGAGTCGGTTCGCCAAAATGTGGTGGGTGCTCGTTTTGGGGTAGACCAATCGAATGCTGTTGTTAAAGAGGCAGGTGCAAATCTTGCCAGAACAACAATCTATGCTCCGGTTGATGGAGTAATTTCAAAGCTATCTGTTGAACTTGGAGATCGTATCCTTGGAACTTCACAAATGGCAGGAACAGAGATTATGAGGATATCAAATCTAAGCTCTATGGAAGTTAGTATTGATGTAAATGAGAGTGATATTAACCGGGTTTCTATAGGTGATCGTGCTGATATTGAAATAGATGCTTTCCAGAGTCAGAAATTTAAGGGTGAAGTTACTGAGATCGCTAGTTCATCGAGTGTAGTAGGCACTTCAACTGACCAGGTTACAAATTTCACTGTTAAAGTGCGGATTTTACCTGAGTCGTATGCCAAGCTGCTGCGCTCTGATAGTGCAAATCCTTCTCCATTCCGTCCTGGACTTTCGGCTACAGTTGACATCCAAACAGAACAGTTTAATGGAATTGCTGTTCCAATCCAGTCAGTAACTATTCGGGAAGAAAAGAAAGAAGGAAAAGAAGGTGGTAAAACTGGAAAGCCCACAACTGCAACAGCCACAAATCCTAAGGCAAAGGAAAAAAATGCAGAACCTGTAAAAGAGTATGTATTTATTTATAGTGCCGGAAAGGTAAAACAAGTACAGGTTACAACCGGAATTCAGGATGATACTTATATTTTAGTAAAAACTGGTCTAAAAGGTTTTGAAGAGGTTGTTTCGCTTCCTTTTACCGCAATTTCAAAAACGTTGAAGGATGGCTCTATCGTTGAGAAGGTAGATAAAGAAAAGCTTTT
>JBDNGV010000074.1:0-3782 GCA_041689125.1 Daejeonella sp. | reverse complement strand
ATATTTTTTAATGAATCACGTATGGCTATATTATTTAATAGCTGATCAACTAATTTCTCCTTCCTATGAAGACGTCGCTCAACTTTCTTAGCTTCAAGGGTAAGTACTTCCTCATCCTGAATAGTATAATTTATGGTCAAAGCCGTGCAGGCAAAGCCTATGGCCAGCAAAAAGAGAAGAAGCCGAATTTTTAAATTCCCGCTCAAGGCTAATAAATTAGATAAAAAGCTTAATAAACTTATGTCAACAATAATCAGGCCCTTGCAGGGAAATTTTTCAAACGGTTATTTTTGTTAGTCGGCACTAAATGTTGGAATACTACGATCAAGCTTCCTTACAAGGCCTTGTAATATATTTCCAGGCCCCACTTCGGTAAATGAAGTGGCTCCGTCATGTAGCATTTTTTCAATTGTCTGAGTCCATCGTACAGCTCCGGTTAATTGCGAAATTAAATTATGTTTAATATTGGCTACATCCGTATACGGTTTTGCGTCAATATTCTGATAAATCGGGCAAACAGGTTCATTTATTTCCGTATTTTCAATTGCTGATTGCAATTCAACACGAGCAAGCTCCATCAATGGTGAATGAAAAGCTCCACCAACATTCAGTTTTAACGCTCTTTTCGCTCCAGCCTTTAATAACAATTCGCAAGCCTTATCAATACCTTCAATTGTACCGGAAATAACCAGTTGACCGGGACAGTTATAATTGGCAGGAACGACTATATCACTGATACGGGAACAAATATCTTCTACAGTGAAATCATCTAGCCCAAGGATTGCTGCCATGGTAGAGGGTCTGATCTCACAAGCTTTTTGCATTGCATTGGCACGAGCACTAACCAGACGCAATCCATCTTCAAATGACAAGGCTCTTGCACTTACAAGTGCTGAAAATTCACCCAACGAATGACCTGCAACCATGTCTGGCTGAAACTCACTTTTTAACTCTTTAGCAAGGATCACAGAATGCAGAAATATGGCAGGTTGCGTTACATTGGTTTGCTTAAGATCCTCATCAGTACCATCAAACATAATATCCGTAATCCTGAATCCAAGTATCTCATTAGCACTCTCAAATAAGTTTCTGGCGGCTTCTGAATGATTGTATAGATCCTTTCCCATTCCTGCAAATTGAGCTCCCTGCCCCGGAAAAATATATGATTTCATATCTGATATAAGCCCTTTCAGGCAAAAATTATTTAAAATATTTCCTTACACTGAACTTTTTTAACCCAAACTTGCAGTAATGAGCCGTAAAAACTCTGCCCGAGTTGTTTCTTTTATAAATTCACCTGTAAATGCAGAAGTAGTAGTAACCGAGTTTTGCTTTTGGATACCCCTCATCGACATACAGAGATGTTTACATTCTATTACTACTGCTACACCTAAAGGATTAAGGGTTTCTTGAATACAATCACGAATTTCATTGGTTAATCGCTCCTGAACCTGCAAACGGCGTGCAAAGGAATCTACAACCCTTGGAATTTTACTAAGTCCAACAATATAGCCATCGGGAATATAGGCAATATGTGCCTTGCCAAAGAAAGGCAGCATATGATGTTCGCACATTGAAAACACTTCAATGTCTTTTACCACTACCATTTGGCTGTAATCCTCTTTAAACATTGCACTGCGCAGAATTTCTTCAGGCTTTGCATCATAACCGTGTGTGAGAAACTGAAGCGCTTTTGCAACTCGAACGGGTGTTTGCAGTAGGCCTTCACGGGATGGATCTTCTCCCAAATCGGCTAATATTGCCTTATAATGAGATGAGATGCGCTCAATCTTTTCCTGATTGTAACTATCAATCTTAACATACCCACCAGTCTTATCGTTCTCTGTATGATTATTTTTCATAGTCATTTTTGGGTTTCAGTTCCGACAATATCAACCGAAATACTCTACAAAATTATTTTCTGTTTCGAATAATTTTACTGAATGCAAAATTGCTGTCTGCTTTTCAATATGCGGTTTTAATACCTCAAAAATGGTAACTGCAAGTACTTCAGTAGAAGCCATTTTACCCTTCATAAAATCTACATCCAGATTTATATTCCTGTGGTCAAGTTCATTAGTTACATAAACTGTTATGATTCTTTTTAATTCCTTTAGGTCAATTACAAACCCTGTCTCAGGGTTAATCTCTCCTTTTACAGTTACAAACAATTCGTAGTTATGCCCGTGCCAATTTGGATTGGAACATTTTCCGAATATTTCAAAGTTTTGCTCCAGTGTCCAATCTTCACGATATAGCTTATGAGCAGCATTAAATCTCTCTTTTCGAGTAATAAAAATCATTTTCAATAAATTAGAACGCAAATATAATCAAACTAAAAATGCCTTAAGTACAAATTAAGCTAATTGCGTAACTTCGTTTAATGAATATACTTCTTGTAGCCGCCACTCAGGCCGAGATAGAACCATTTTTGCTTCATCATGGCTTCCATAATCTTCCTGTTTGGGAGAAGAGGATCGGAACACATAAGCTCAGTGTTCTTATCAGCGGTATTGGAATGGTTGCTACAGCCTTTGCAATTGGTAGCTATTGTGCTGGAAAAACCTTCGATCTTGCAATTAATGCAGGTATTGCAGGTAGTTTCGATCCAAAATTGAAACCCGGAGATTTATGCCGAGTATCAGAAGATAGCCTTGCAGAATTCGGAGCTGAAGACGGTGATGATTTTATGAATGCTGAGGCTATTGGTTTAGGTAAAAGTCTATTTTCCGCTAGTTCTATAATCGGATTCCCAAATTATGATCAACTCAAAAAAGTAAGAGCAGTAACGGTAAATACCGTTCACGGAAATGAAAGGTCAATTGCAGAATTTTTTGATAGGTTCCATCCGCAAATCGAAACAATGGAAGGTGCTGCTTTCTTTTATGCCTGTGAACAAGCCGGAATTTCTGGAATACAGATTAGGTCAATTTCTAATTTTGTTGAACGGCGAAACAGAGAGAATTGGCAGCTTGGGCCGGCAATAAAAAACCTGAACGATACCCTTATTCAACTTTTTAACTAATGAAACTGAGTCTCGGATTTTCACCCTGTCCCAACGATACCTTCATTTTTGATGCAATGATTCATCAGAAAGTAGATACGGAAGGACTTAGCTTTGAGCTGAGTTATGAAGATGTGGAGACTCTCAACCAAAAAGCATTCCGATCTGAACTTGACATTACCAAATTGAGCTATCATGCTTATGCTTACCTAACTGAAAATTATGTATTACTTGATGCGGGTAGTGCAATGGGATTTGGGGTAGGCCCATTGCTGATTTGTGCAAAAGCAGAATATTCCAAATTGGGTCTTGAGGGTCTCAGATCTCAGGCCCGGCAAGGTAACAGGCAGCTCCCAAATCTCAGGATTGGCATACCCGGAAAATATACCACTGCCAATTTCCTCTTAAGCCTGGCATTCCCTGAGGCGAAGAATAAGATCGAAATGAAATTCTCTGATATTGAAACTGCACTGCTTGATGAGCATATCGATCTTGGGCTAATCATTCATGAGAATCGTTTTACTTATCAGGATAAGGGTCTGCTTAAAATAATCGATCTGGGCGAATACTGGGAAAATTTGACCGGCGGTCCAATACCGCTCGGAGGAATAATGATCAAGCGGAGCCTGCCTGAAGAAATAAAGCAAAAGGTGAACCGGATTATCCGCAGAAGTGTCAGTTTTGCATTTGAAAATCCAAATTTAGGATTTGATTTTATCCGCTCACATGCACAGGAAATGAGTAGAGAGGTAATCTATAAACATATTGAACTCTACGT
>JBDNGV010000073.1:0-1925 GCA_041689125.1 Daejeonella sp. | reverse complement strand
TCAATTATATTCTTAACTATTTTCCCCGCATGTACCCTCGAATTCTCAATAAACCACATATGCGTATCCATGCCTCCGCAGATCACTCCGGCCAAATAGATGCCTTTCATATTGGTTTCCATCGTTTCTGGATTATGCTCTGGGATCTGTTTCTCGTCATCTGAGATATTGATTCCCAATTTTCTTAGAAAACTCAAATCAGGCTGGTAACCGGTCATGGCAAGCACAAAATTATTTTGGATAGTTATTTTTCCATCAGGGCTATTAATGTCAACTTCATTTTCTCTGACCTCCACTAAAGTTGAATTAAAATAAGCTTTAATGCTGCCTTCTTTAATCCGGTTTACGATATCAGGCCTTACCCAGTATTTTACTCGTTCCCCAATATTCGACTCACGTATAAGCATACTTACCTGTGCGCCTTTGCGAAAGGTTTCAAGTGCGGCATCTACGGATGAATTGTTTGCACCTACCACAAGCACATGCTGTTTTGCATAAAAGTGCGGTTCTTTATAATAATGTTTCACTTTAGATAGATCCTCTCCAGGTATGTCCAGCATGTTTGGGATATCATAAAAACCTGTAGAGATAATGATGTTAGCAGCTTCATATTCTGATTTACTGCTATGAATGCGGTAGTTTTTACCTTCTTTACTGACAGACTTTACATCTTCAAACAGTCGTAGTTGTAGATCGAAGTGCTCAGTTACGCGTCTGTAGTATTCCAGCGATTCAGATCGGGTAGGTTTTATGTTATTACTGACAAAGGGGATGCCGCCTATTTCCAGTTTATCGGAAGTAGAAAAAAAAGTCATATTCGCCGGATAGTTGTAAAGCGAATTAACCAAACAGCCCCTTTCTAGAATCACGTATGAAAGTCCGGCTTTTTTTGCCTCTATTCCACAGGCAAGGCCAATTGGACCCCCGCCAATTATAAGAATATCGAAGAAATTATTCAATTTATTTATCAGAATTTAGTGCTAGATATACTTTGCTCTCTTGTGTTAAAGTATTATAAATAATCAAATTGATAATGTAAATGATCAATTGAAAACGGTCAACACTATTTAGGCATCGACTATGTATAACGTACAACATACAACGTACAACCTCCTACTTATCTCCCCGCTGCCTTAGCATGATCGGCAAGAAATTGTGCAAGTCCACTATCAGTTAATGGATGTTTTGACAGAGCAATCATAGCTGACAGAGGTCCGGTAATTACATCAGCACCAATCTTGGCGCAATTGATAATATGCATTGGATGACGAACTGAAGCTGCCAAAATCTGAGTTTCAAAGCCATAATTATCATAGATCAAGCGAATATCTTCAATCAGGGTTAGGCCATCGGTAGAAACATCATCTAAACGGCCAATGAAAGGGGATACATAAGTTGCTCCAACCTTTGCAGCCAAAAGTGCTTGTCCGGATGAAAACACAAGCGTACAATTTGTTTTAATTCCTTTTGAACTGAAATATTTAATCGCTTTAATCCCTTCTGTAATCATCGGTACTTTAACAACGATCTTTGGATCAAGTGCGGCAAGAATTTCACCTTCTTTAATCATATTTTCAAAGTCAGTTGCTATTACCTCAGCGCTTACATCTCCTTCAACCAGAGCACAGATTGCTTTATAATGGTTAATTACATTTTGATCGCCGGTAATACCCTCTTTAGCCATCAGGCTAGGATTTGTAGTTACTCCGTCTAATATTCCTAATGCCTGTGCTTCCTTGATTTGGGAGAGGTTTGCAGTGTCTATGAAGAATTTCATTTTATGGATTTGTCTATTTGTCTATTTGTTTATTTTTCAATTGAGTTTTCGTAGTTGCAATAATTTTGGTAATAATTTTTTGAATGATCTTCAACTCATCAAGTAAATTCTGAATTTCAGGATAATTTATTACCTCTTTCGACAAAAG
>JBDNGV010000072.1:0-4643 GCA_041689125.1 Daejeonella sp. | reverse complement strand
GTTGATTTTGGTTTATGGGGACACAAACTCAACTTTAGCAGGTGCTATTGCTGGATCAAAGTTACTTATTCCAATTGCTCATATTGAGGCCGGCTTGCGCAGTTTCAATATGGCCATGCCAGAGGAAATTAATCGAATTTTAACAGATCGAGTAAGTAGTCTACTATTCTGCCCGACAGAAACTGCAGTAAAGAATTTAGGAGCTGAAGGTTTTGATAATTTGGGCTGCATAATTTTAAATACCGGGGATGTAATGTTTGATATGATTAAACTAACATCCAACCTCTTGCCAGCATTAAATGATAGTAAATCAAACTATATTTTAGCAACAATTCATCGTGCAGAAAATACAAATGATTTAAGTAAGCTTCGTGATCTCTTCAACGCGATAAATTATATTTCTGAAACCATCAAGTTTAAAATCCCTCTTCATCCAAGAACACTAAAATTTATTACAGATAATCAAATTGAAACAGGAGACAATGTTGAGTTATTAGAACCCGTTGGGTATTTTGAAATGATGGCGCTGTTAAAAGGTTGCGACTATGTTATGAGTGATTCAGGTGGTCTGCAGAAAGAAGCCTATTTCATGGGTAAGAATTGTATAGTTTTACGTGAAGAGACAGAGTGGGTTGAATTAGTAAAAAATGGGAATAATGTGATTGTGGGAACTATAGCGGTAGACATTATTAACGCTTCGAAAGTCGTTGGCTCTATGAATAAAGATTTTTCAAAACAATTTTATGGTGATGGACATAGCATTAAAAAGATTACTGCGGCTATTACTGAGTATTTCTTGTCAAGAAATTTAATTTAATTGCTGAAATAATGAATATCTGGTTAATAACAATAGGCGAGCCGATTCTTCACCCAAATAATAAGCTAAGGTTACATCGCACGGGAATTCTTGCAAAAACAATTGTAGCGAATAGTTCTCATAAAGTTACTTGGTGGACTTCAACGTTTAATCATTTTACGAAAGAGCATATGTACGACACGGATGCATTCGTTGATGTTCATAAAAATTTAAAAATGATCGCTATTAAAGCGAAAGGGTACAAACGAAATATATCGATTGATAGAATTATCGATCACAAGCAAATCTCGCAAAAATTTGAAAGATTGGCTCCTTTGGAAAAAAAGCCTGATATTATAATTGCAGCTTTTCCAACGTTGGGATTATGTCAAGCGGCTATCAAATTTGGCAAAACTCACAACATTCCCGTCTTGATAGATTACCGTGATATGTGGCCAGAAGTTTTTGTTGATATTATACCGTCAATTGGAAAAGGGTTGGGGCAAAAATTATTAAGTAGCCTTTTTGAACAAACAAAACAGGTTTTTTCTCAAGCTGACGGATTAGTGGGAATTACTGAAGAATTTCTTGGTCTAGGACTAAAAAAGATTGGTCGCACTAAAGGTGTTCTTGATGGGGTTTTTCATCTCGGATATCTCGAAAACCAATTCTCAGAAATAGAATATGGAGAGGCCGAAAAGTATTGGGCCAGTTTAGAAATTACTAAGGAAAATGGAATTAATATTTGTTTTTTCGGCACATTAGGACAGCAATTTGAGTTAGAAACTGCTGTAAAAGCAGGTAAAACACTATCAAATGACAATATTCGATTTATTTTTTGTGGAACTGGAGATAAAATGTCCGATCTTCAGAGACTAGCAAGCGGTGCAAAAAACATCGTATTTCCGGGTTATATGTCGGCGGCACAAATAGCTGCGCTAATGAATATCTCTCAATTTGGTCTATGTCCTTATAAGCCCAAAGAGGCCTTCCTAAATTCGATACCAGGCAAAGCAATTGAGTATTTATCTGCAGGGCTTAAACTAATATCATCACTAGGAGACGGAGTACTTGGTGAGTTTATAAATGAAAATCAAACGGGTGTTAATTACGAATCTAATTCGGTTGAAAGCCTGTGTGCGGCAATTATGATGGCCATTGCTGGAAATAAATATGAAGAGAAAGTACGAATAAAAACGATTTATTTAAATAAATTCAAAGCCGAAAATGTTTACTCAGAGTATCTAAAACATATAGAAAATGTCGTCGAAAGGTCAAATCGAAAAGGATAAAAATATTGAACAAACACGATATAATGAATTTTCTTCACGTCGATTAAATCAAAAAGAATTAGACAGAGAACTTTTGGTTTACGGTGCAAAGGTATTTCCTGAGTATCTTAGAACACCCTATATTTTTTATGAGAATCTATTATCTAGCTTGGTTAGGAAAGATGATTTGGTATTAGAACTTTGCTGCGGAGATGGGATTCATACTGTAGCACTTGCGAATACTGGCTCAAATATCATTTCGACTGATATTGCTGAACAGAGCATTGTTTTAGCTAAGCAACGTGCGAAACTGTTGAATCTTTCGAATATAATCTTTGAAGTTGCTGATGTTGAAGCTTTAAATTTTCAACCGAATTCTTTTGATTTTGTTACTTGTGTTGGTAGTTTGTCATATCTTAATTTGGAGATTTTTTTGGAAGCTACCTATAGTGTTTTGAAGCCGAACGGCAAGCTAATTATTTTAGATTCTTTTAACCACAATCCTATATATAAATTAAATCGTTACATACACTATTTAACAAAAAAACGTTCATTGAGTACCTTAAAAAGAATGCCTACAAGTAAAACGCTCCGTTACATCGGAGAAAATTACTCTAGTGTTGAGGTAAATTACTTCGGAGTGTTCTCCTTTTTCGGAAAAATAGTTTCAAAAATTTTCGGACCTAGAAAGTCAAAAAAATTTATAGATTATCTAGATAAAAAGTTCTATTTTTTGCATAAACTTGCTTTCAAAATTGTAATCGTTGCAACAAAGTAAAACTGAAAACGTAAACTATTTGCCCTGGGTTAATATTACATTTCCATTTATATCTATAATAAAATATTTGAAAGAAGCTCTTGTAGATCCTTTTGTTAATGGATAGACATAACTAGTAACCGAATCGAAAAACGGATAAAGTGAAGGTAGTATATTTTTGTAATACTGTTGAAATACTACAAAGTAATCACTCCATCCATATGTAGGTATGTTCCTAAACAAAGCAGTTTCACCATTTCCCAAGCCAGTAATATTTCGGGGAAATTTATTTCCTAAAGATAAGTTATCTGCAGTTTTCGACAATTTAGCCAAATCTTCGATCGAAAATACATCGGGAAAAAGCTTAGTATATTCTTGAATAAATTTAATTGAAATTCCAGCGTGACTTATATCGTCAGATTTTTCATCAGTTACACCCGCAGGTGCGCGCTCTGGGGTGTTTATACTTATTCCTGAAGAAGCGAGCCACCCATCATAAAACACATTTGGCCAATAATTCCAAGTTAACCGACCGGAGGTACTATCTGTCTATGCTTTAAATTTTTCAGCTAGTTCCTTTACTCTCGCTTTGTATTCGGGCTTTTTTGTCGCTTTGTATAATTCAATAAGGCATAAGCCCCATGCGTTTTGTTGATTAAACGGAATTGCTACTCCGTCAAACCAAAAGTTAATTCCTTTCTGAAATGAATAGAGGTGATTGTTTTTGTTGTAATAAGATTCAAAATAGTTGAATGTCTTTTCAGTAATATTAATAATTTCTGTATTACTATAAATCCCTTCATTATAAGCACAAAGCATTGGATATAATATCTTTGCGTTGTCTACTAATAATGAAATGGGAGTGTTATTATCAATAGAATATTTTTTGGCTGACCATAAGAATGATGGATTAAAATTATTTGTAGTACCGGCGTCTTCATTTTTTGTTTTCAACATATAATCAATATTTTCATTAATTATATGTTTCCATTGGTCATCACCTGTTGACTTATACAATTTGATATAAGCCTCCATTAAATAAGAAACATACCATGAAGTTCGACCGAAATCATTGCCTGCTTTAGAAAATATTTGGTTTTTGCTTCTGTTGAAAAGTGTATAAACTGAATTAAACAATGGTTTGTTAGTAGTGGGAACAACTACTTTATAAGTTTTATTAAATTGAACTTCAAAAAGTAGTTCATCTTCTGGAGTGTTGTATTTTGGCTTTAGTAAGTCTGTATTTAAGTTGTACTCGAAAATATCATTAGATAGATTTTCAGTATTATAACCTTGAAATATCAGAACAGAGTCGCTAAGAAATGAAATTTTTTGAAGATAAAAAGCAGTATTAATCTGCTTAGTTGAATTTGTGGTAATATTGTAAATGTTTAAAAACGAAGTATTGTCATAAAACCGGATACTTGAGTAAACTAGAAGGTTATTATTCAACGCTAGGTTATCATAAAACAATAGGTTATCAGTGCCTGGTACTAATTTCCCATTTAAATACAACTTCGAGATGCTTGTTGAATATTCTGATAAGGCATACGCAATATCGCCAATATCATTTATCGCAGGAGAAAATTTTATAAATTGACTGTTAGTTAGTCTCTTGAATATTTTATCGGTTCCAATTGAAAAAATTTCTGGATGATGACCAATAGTAGGGATATAAGAGCCGATTGTATATTTTTTATTAGGGGATGTCGTAATTTCTATTACGTTTTCGCCATAATTCTCATTTGAATATTTATAGTCCCAAAGAGAAATTATGTCTTGCTGCGATAAGACTGAGTCATTTTCATTGTTCAAATTG
>JBDNGV010000071.1:0-4986 GCA_041689125.1 Daejeonella sp. | reverse complement strand
TTTAGAAAAATAAAACAGCCGATAGTTTTAGGATATATTATTGCCGGGTTTTTAGTTGGCCCTCATTTGTCAATTACTCCAACAGTTGCTGATACTTCGAATATTGAAACACTTGCAGAGATTGGGGTAATATTTCTTTTGTTTAGTCTAGGTTTGGAATTTAGTTTTAAAAAGCTTGCGCGTGTTGGTGGCGCTGCTTCAATTACAGGTTTGATAGGTATATTTTTCATTACTGCATCAGGGTATTTAGTAGGCCAATGGATGGGATGGTCAGTTATGGACAGCCTTTTCCTTGGGGGGATGCTCGCCAGTTCCTCTACTACCATAATCATTAAGGCATTTGATGAACTTGGTGTCAAAACGAAGCAGTTTGCCCAGGTTGTGTTCGGAATTCTTATAGTGGAAGATATTGTAGTAATTCTCTTAATGGTATTACTCTCAACAATCGCTATAACCAATCAGTTTGAGGGAGCAGAAATGCTATTTATAGTTGCTAAACTATTGTTCTTTTTGCTTTTATGGTTCATTGCTGGAATCTTTTTACTACCTACATTTCTCAAAAAAGCTAAATCACTTTTAGATGATGAAACCTTGCTTATTCTTGCCATAGGCCTTTGCCTTGGGATGGTAATTGTTGCCAGACAAGCCGGCTTCTCAGCCGAGCTTGGAGCATTTATTATGGGCTCTATTCTAGCTGAAACTACAAAAGCAGAAAAAATCGAACACCTGATTAAGCCTGTAAAAGATTTATTTGGGGCTGTTTTCTTTGTATCTGTGGGAATGCTGATTGATCCGATGGCTATTATGGAAAACCGCTGGGCCATTCTTTGGGTAACCTTATTGATTTTATTCGGGCGATTTTTCAGCTCAACAATAGGTGCTTTAATTTCAGGACAACCTTTAAAACAATCCATACAAGTAGGAATGAGTCTGGCCCAGATAGGTGAATTTGCTTTTATAGTAGCTTCATTAGGACTTGCATTAGGTGTTACGAGTAATTTCCTTTTTCCTGTTGCGGTTGGTGCATCTGTAATAACAACCTTCACAACACCATATAGGATTAAGTATTCTGAGAAACTCTATGAACTTATTGCCCGCATTCTACCGGAACGATGGATTAAAAATTTATCGAATTATTCATCAAGTACCCAAAACATACAAGCTGAAAAAAACTGGAAGAAGGTTTTTAAATCATATTTGAACATAGCGGTTACAAACGGTATTGTTCTTCTGGCATTAATGCTACTTTCTTTGAACTTTTTAATGCCCTTTATAAAAGAAACGATTACAAATCCTTTAATTTCAGGAACAATAGTTCTAGTGATTTCGATTGGAGTTTCAGCACCATTTATATGGGCTTTGATGGCAAAAAGACCAAATAATATAGACTATAAAGAATTATGGCTGGATATTCAATATAGCAAAGGTCCTTTGCTGGTTCTTGAGATCTCCAGAGTGATTTTAGGTCTCCTTCTAATTGGATTTTGGGTTAGTCGTTTATTCCCAACTGTTATAGCGATATTAATCGCGCTCGCTTTGACGATTGTTGTGCTAAGGTTATTTTCCAACAGAATTCAAAAATTTTACCATCGTCTTGAAACAAGATTTCTGAGTAATTTGAATGCAAGGGAAATTGCTTTAGAAGAAAATGCATACTCTGAAGAAATTCTCAGAAAACACTTTAAACCAGAATCTGAACTTGTACCATGGGAAGCCCATATGGTTGATCTTCAGGTTAATCAGAATGCAGATTATATAGGCAATACCCTAGAAGAGCTAGCATGGCGAGAAAAATACGGGATAAATATAGGCTATATCAAGCGTGGTGATAAATTGATCTATGCACCATCACGGTATAATAAACTACTTCCCTTTGACCATGTTGGAATAATTGCAACTGATGAACAAATACAGCAGTTCAAGCCTGTTTTTGATGCCACCGAAGCTATTGATACTGCTGATTATGATGTGGAGGATATTGTAGTTCAAAAGATAGTGGTTGATGAACATAATAAGCTGAAAGGACATACCGTACGCAACTCGGGTATCCGCGAAAGAACGAATGGACTGATCATCGGTATCGAAAGAAATCATGAAAGGATTTTGAACCCGAATTCTCACATGGTCTTTGAATGGGGCGATATTATATGGATTGTAGGAGAACGGAAAAAGATACAGCAGTTGAATGCCTCCTGATCAGTATTGATGAGCAAGTAGATTAATTACTGCTATTGAGTTAATTATATTTTGTCTTTCGGCTATTCCATAACAAGCTTCAATATAATATTCAGGACTATAATAGGACAAAACCTTCATGCGCCCCCTCGATAGGATGGTGAATTCATAGGTATATGATTCGTAGATATCATACTTTTTGGCACAAAAGTTTGGAATATCCTTTTCATTCTTGATTCTGAATAAATCATTATGCTGGAAGGTTTTCCATATTTGATCGATTGAGCCAAGTGATAAATTCAGGTTTTTAAGCCCGCCCTTTTTTACTGAGTATATATATGCTTTTAGCTGTTCTCCTTTTCCAGTTAATACGAAATACTCCAATCCTGAAGGAGCTTCTGCAGGAAAATATGTTCGAAATGCAATTACAAAATCATTTTCGGCATTGAGCATCTGCATAAATGGCTGCACTTTTGTATCATCATATTCAATCCCGTTCTCAATCCTCAATACATCCTGAGAATATGCGGGAAGCGCAAATAAAAGAATTGAAAGAGCTAAAAATATTTTCAAGTTTAAAAGGAATTGTTGGGTGCAAAAATACTATTCTACTTTGTCCCTAACCATAGAACGGCATTTATAATCATTTTATTCCAGTAATTATCTGTTGAGATTTAGAAAAAATAGAAATATTTTTTGTGTAAAACAGGCTCTTAATGAGGATCTATCTGATAGATTACCAAAGGGATGGCTCTATTGGCCTTTAGGTTGAGATTTACAAATTGTATATCACTTCTAGATGCACTTATTGTTGATAGAGGTATTTCCATTTGGCTGCCCTTATTACTCTGTTGAAATCCAAATTCAGTATTACCGGTTTGAAATTGAATCTTCCGAATTTGTGAGGCTGAAGGATTTAGGATTGTTATGTTACTTTTACCTAGGCTTTTTTCAGAAAAAACGACTTTTGCATGAGAAGGAAGTTCCACAATCTTAACTGACTGTATATCTTAAAGAGTGATGTAAAGCGAGGAAATTAATACCTGAGCCTTGATTTCAGCGGCAAATAATAAGAAAAAATAAAACTCAGTAAGACTTTCATATACCCTCCTAGAATAAATATATGAAAAGCTTACAATAACTAAAGAAATATTTTTATCTGTTAGGTAACTTATTTGGCGAGACGAATTTCTTTGTCTCAATTTTTCGTGGCTTGATAATCAGTTTAATAGTAAGATTTGCAGGATTTTCAGAATCCAAAACTACTTGAGGTATATTCTTCTCGACCTCCACTTCCGGGGGCAGATTGGTACCATCTACAGAGATGGTATATTTGCCTATTGGAAGATAAAATATAAGCTGACTTTCGATATTAGTTTTGGTTACATATCGTAAATTATTTTCATCTGTCGCAACCACAGTTATACCTTGCAAGTTTCTATTAATCTCATAACTGAATTGATCAAAGCTGTACACTAAATTTCCTTTAATAGTTCCTGTTCTTTTAAGAGGAATCTCAAGCCTGTGCTTCTTCTTATCGAGGGTGATGTACTTATCGTCGGCATACCAGCCCTTAGTATTTGACGTACTGACACGATAACTTTCATGTGGCAATTTCTTGTAAACCCCTGAGCCGGCACCATCGGTAATGAAAGCAACATCGTTAATATAAAGCAAATGGCCTTCCGCTTTCGTATCTCCTTGGTCAAAAATATTATTCTGGTTCATGTCCTTATACACGATTACTTCCAGATCGCTGTTGACCGCACCCACTTTAGGCAAGGACAGTTTTTGAGTAATACCTATCTCCAGAAGACTAAACTGATAATTACTAAATCGATTATGATTAATTGAGGTAAAAATGCTCGATTTTGGTAAAATATCATATTCTGCCCTACCCGTTATAAAACTGCTGCTGCCATAAGATGAATTATTCATTATTGCTATTCCTAGTTCAGTACGCAACTTATTTCTGTAAAATTCTTTACGAACTGTTGGAATAATACTGATAATTCGTGGAGATTCTTGGCTCCTTAGAAAATTGTTCACAGCTTCACCGACATAGAATGTTCCAAACTGTAGAGTAGAACTCAGATTAAAAATTCCCTTCTTATAATTCAAATTTGAGCGAAAATGAAAACGAAGCTGATTATTAAATGACGTACTGAAATAGCGACTCTCCGTATTTAAAGAAAGGTAATGATTGTTAGAAATTGGGTAATTGAATGAAGAATTTATGTTCCAATAACTTAAAGTATGAACATCAGCTGTAGAGCCTGGCAAGCGGAATGCGTTATTAGATTACTGAAAATAAAGTGGCGCAACAGAGGCAACTATTTTTTTTAATATTGTACCCGACATCCCAATTTCAGCCCTAAGTGAACTAAACCTAGGCATAAATAATCTAAATGTTGAGAAGGTTTTAGGAGCAAAATAGTTGTAATCAAATCCTGCCCAAATATTCGGTCTTTCTCTCAGCCAGGTAATCCTTTCATTAAAAGATAAAGCTCCTCTCCTAATTCCAGGATAATATCCTGAACTGAAATAATTTGAGCTGTTAATCACTATTTTTTTTATTGTTCCGCTTATATTGATTCCTGAAGCAAAACTTGGTTTTATTAAACTGATACTATCAATTTGTTGTGTATGGCCTGCACTCAAATTGGCATCAACTCTTAATCCTTTAAATTTTGATATGGTGTAGTTATTGCCCAATATTGCATTTTTGGAATTCTGAAGAGGATTCACTTCATAAATCATATACGTTGAAAACTCTGCATTTCCCCTTTTGTGTGTATAGCCCGCCCATCC
>JBDNGV010000070.1:0-4046 GCA_041689125.1 Daejeonella sp. | reverse complement strand
GAGTTGTTAATACACCTAATACAGTAATACCATAAATACAATTGTTATCTAATGGTAGGTATAACGTGATGGTGACTAACGCCGGTGGTGGTTATAGCCGATGGAAAAATATAGCGGTTACACGTTGGCGTGAAGATAGCACCTGCGATAACTGGGGGAGCTTCTGTTACATACGTGACCTTGAGACTAACCTGAACTGGTCCTCAGCTTTTCAGCCAACATTAGAGCAGGGAGAAAGTTATGAAGCCGTTTTTTCGCAGGGTCGCGCAGAGTTCCGCCGCCGCGATTTTTCTATAGAAACACATACAGAGATTGTTGTGTCACCGGAAGATGATATTGAACTGAGAAGGGTACATATCAGCAACGTTTCCCGCAAAAAAAGAATAATCGAAATAACAAGTTATGCAGAAGTGGTATTAACAATATCTGCTGCAGATGAATCGCATCCTGCTTTCAGTAATTTATTTGTTCAAACGGAGATCATAGAACAATGTCATGCAATTCAATGTACACGAAGGTCAAGATCTGATGAAGAAAAGGCTCCTTGGATGTTTCATCTGATGAAAGTTCATGAGGCAGAAATCATTAGTGTTGCTTACGAAACAGATAGGGAACAATTTATAGGCAGGGGAAACAATGTTCATAATCCCGAGGTAATGAAAGGAGCTGATCCCCTGAAAGGTGGCAGTGGTTCAGTTCTTGATCCAATAGTATCAATACAATACCGTATTGTGCTTGAAGGAAATAAATCGGTAATAATAGATATCATTACTGGAATGGCGGAAACGAAGGAAATATGCAATAACCTTATAAATAAATACCAAGAACGCCATCTGTTCAACAGAGTATTGGAATTAGCATGGACACATAGCCAGGTTATTCTGCACCAGATAAATGCTGTGGAATCAGATGCACAATTATATACGAGGCTGGCAAGTTCCATCATTTTCTCAAATCCTTTATTAAGAGCTGATCCAGCAGTTATCATTAAGAATAAACGAGGCCAATCGGGATTGTGGAGTTATGCTATATCAGGGGATATACCGATCGTTTTGGTAGAGATTGAAGATGCAACTAATTTAGACCTAGTAAAACAAATGGTAAAGGCACACGCTTACTGGCGATTAAAGGGATTGATCGTAGATCTTGTTATATGGAACGATGATCATGGAGGTTACAGGCAGGAATTGCAAAACCAGATACACGACCTTATTTCACCAGCAATGGGCACTGAATTGAAAGATAAGTCTGGAGGAATTTTTATCAGGTCAACCGAACAGATATCTAATGAGGATAGGATATTATATCAGGCTGTTGCTCACGTTGTTATTTCCGATAAGTATGGAACTCTAGAAGAGCAAGTGAAAAGGAGAACAAAGATCAAAACGTCCATACCTTATTTCAGTCCTACCAAATTTCATCCATCTGTCTATACGGAGGTTACTCCAAGAAATGATCTGCAATTCTTCAACGGACATGGTGGATTCAGTAGCGATGGAAAAGAATATGTTATTACAACAACAGCTGCCAATAAAACACCCGCTCCATGGATCAATGTATTGGCGAACCCTGGTTTTGGAAGTATTATTTCTGAAAGTGGACAATCTTATACATGGGTAGAGAATGCACACGGGATGCGTTTAACTCCATGGAACAATGATCCTGTTACTGATTTGAATGGAGAAGCATTTTATTTAAAAGATGAAGAAAGTGGAAGGTTTTGGTCGCCAACACCACTTCCTTGTAGAGGCAGTTCTCCATATATATCCAGGCATGGATTCGGTTATTCGGTATTTGAACACAATGAAGATGGAATCTACTCAGAGATGCTTGTATATGCTGATATTAATGAACCAATAAAATATATTGTGATAAAACTCCGGAATCTTTCTGGAAGGCAACGCCGTATTTCCGCAACAGGCTATGTAGAATGGGTATTGGGCGACCTGCGGGCAAAACATTTGAAGCATACTATAACGGAACTGGATGAACACAGTGGAGCCATACTAGCCAGTAATGCCTATAGCGCTGAATTTAAAAACAGGGTAGCATTTTTTGATGCTGACGGAAACAATAAAGGGATTACTACTGACAGAACAGAATTTTTAGGACGTAATGGAACTTTAAATAATCCCGATGGATTAAACCGGGCGAGATTATCAGGAAAAACTGGAGCCGCAATGGACCCTTGTGCAGTGATACAGGTTGCTTTTGATATTGGTGAAGACGAAGAAAAAGAAATAATATTCCGCCTTGGTGCAGGAACAAGCATGCAACATGCATTGGATATAATACAAGCATGTGAAGGATCACAAGCCGCTAAACAAGCATTAAGTAAAGTACAACAATACTGGGAAAAAACATTAAGTGCAGTAAAAATAAAAACTCCTGATGCTGCGCTAAATATGCTTACTAATGGATGGCTGAATTATCAAACACTATCCAGTCGTATTTGGGCAAGAAGCGGGTTCTATCAATCTAGTGGCGCATTCGGCTTCAGAGACCAGTTACAGGATGTTTTATCATTGATACATACCCAACCACACTTGGTAAAGTCACAAATTCTGTTATGTGCATCTAGGCAATTTATAGAAGGAGATGTACAGCATTGGTGGCATCCTCCTGAAGGAAGAGGTGTACGCACTAAATGTTCTGATGATTATTTATGGTTGCCTTTTGTTACATCATCATATATCATTGCTACTGGCGATAAATTGATACTTGATGAGCAAATCCATTTTTTGGAAGGACGTTTGTTGAATGCAGGAGAAGAATCATATTTTGATTTACCCACAAAGTCAGGTACTTCTGCAGGAGTGTATGAACATAGTGTTAGAGCAATCAAACATGCATTAAAATTTGGTGAGCATGGATTACCATTTATTGGTTCCGGAGATTGGAATGATGGTATGGATAAAGTGGGCATACATGGTAAAGGCGAAAGTGTATGGCTAGCATTCTTTCTATATGATACATTGATACGATTTGCAGAAGTAGCTTTATTAAAAAATGATGAAGCCTTTGTAAATATATGCAAAGACGAGGCAGAAAAACTTCGCATCAATATCAGGAAAAATGCTTGGGATGGTGAATGGTATCGCCGTGCCTATTTTGATGATGGAACTCCTTTGGGCTCAAAAGAAAATGAAGAATGTAAAATTGATTCCATTGCACAAAGCTGGTCTGTATTATCAAAAGCGGGAGATGATGATCGTATATCTATCGCAATGCAATCTGCAGACAAACTACTTGTGCGTAAAGAGGATGGCTTGATCCAATTGTTCGATCCGCCATTTGATAAATCAGCTATGAACCCTGGTTATATAAAAGGATATGTGCCGGGTGTAAGAGAAAATGGGGGACAGTATACACATGCTGCTATATGGCTGGTTATGGCATTTGCAGCTATTGGCAATAGAAAAAGAACATGGGAATTATTGCAAATGATAAATCCTGTTAATCGGGGGATTAACAAGGATAGAATTGCTATTTACAAAACAGAGCCTTATGTAATAGCTGCTGACGTATATGCTGAACCAATGCATAAAGGACGTGGCGGATGGACTTGGTATACTGGTTCAGCCGGTTGGATGTACCAGTTAATAATAGGATCATTTATCGGGCTCAAAAAAGAAGGGAATAATTTGTTCTTTACTCCTTGTGTGCCGCCAGAATGGAAAGAATTTGATATCAATTACCGTTTTGGGGAAAGCAATTACCATATACAATTTATTCAAACAGTGGGAGGTGAAAACAAAATGGAAGTAAAAGTAGATGGAATGGCACAAGAAAATAACGCTGTTCCTTTAATCAATGATGGCAATGTGCATGAAGTGATGATTGAATTATTTAATAAAGAATGAGCATGAAAATAGAAAACCCCGACACTTGCGTGTCAGGGTCTTTGTGCCCAGAACAGGAATCGAACCTGCACTACCTTGCGATAACCAGATTTTGAGTCTAGCGCGTCTACCAATTCCGCCATCTAGGCATTGTTGCGGGTTGCAATATTAGTTCAACATCGGAAATTGACCAAAAATAGATTT
>JBDNGV010000069.1:0-22768 GCA_041689125.1 Daejeonella sp. | reverse complement strand
GACCCTGTGGTTTTAAACAGTCTGTTAAATGATATGGTTGAAAGTGGCTGTGATTTTTGCTTCATGGAAGTTAGTTCGCATGCTATGACGCAGTCTAGAACTGAAGGACTGAGTTTTTCGGGTGGGGTATTTACAAACCTGACACATGATCACCTCGATTTTCATAAGACATTTGATAACTATCTGAAAGCTAAGAAGAGCTTTTTTGATGGATTGACCAGTCAGGCATTTGCGCTCACCAATATTGATGACAAAAATGGTATTGTGATGCTTCAAAATACCGGGGCACACCGAAAAACCTACGGACTTAAGAATATTGCAGATTTTAAAGCCAGAATTATTGAGAATCACTTCAGTGGTTTATTACTGAATATCGATGGACAAGAAGTTTGGTTTAAAATGGTGGGAAGTTTTAATGCCTATAATCTGCTTGCAGTTTATGCCACAGCGTTATTGCTTGAGCAGGATCGTACCAGGGTTTTGACCTCTCTCAGCCGCCTCAGCGGTGCGGAAGGCCGCTTTGACTACATTATTTCTCCTTCAGGAATTATCGGTATTGTGGATTATGCACATACTCCAGATGCTTTACAGAATGTTTTAAGTACCATCCAAGATATCCGCAAAGGAACCGAACAGGTAATTACTGTGATTGGATGCGGGGGCGATAGGGATAAAACTAAGCGTCCGGTTATGGCCAAAGTGGCATGCGATTGGAGTACCAAGGTTGTACTTACCTCTGACAATCCACGGTCTGAAGTTCCAGAGCAGATTATCAAGGAGATGGAGGAGGGCGTGATGCCAACTAACAAGAAAAAAACTCTTTCAATTACTGATAGAAAAGAAGCAATCCGTACGGCATGCCATTTGGCAAGGCCAGGGGATATCATATTGGTTGCCGGAAAAGGCCATGAGAAATATCAAGATATCGGAGGAGTGAAACTACCATTTGATGATAAGGAGATTTTAACTGAATTTTTAAATCTGATGAGCTAATGTTATACTATCTGTTTACATGGCTGGATAAGCAATATGATATTCCCGGAGCAGGATTGTTTCAGTTTATCTCATTCCGTACTGCAATGGCCGTCATCTTATCATTGATTCTTACTACAGTTTATGGCAGCCGTCTCATCAGAATGCTGAGAGCAAAGCAGGTTGGAGAATCGGTAAGGAACCTGGGTCTTGATGGTCAGATGCAAAAGCAGGGTACTCCAACCATGGGGGGATTAATCATTCTCCTTGGAATTCTGTTGCCTACCATCCTTTTTGCTAAAATTGATAATATCTATATCATCCTTATGCTGGTAACTACGGTCTGGATGGGTTTGATAGGATTTGTTGACGATTATATAAAAGTATTCAAAAGGGATAAGGAAGGTCTGGCAGGTCGTTTTAAAATCATGGGCCAGATAGGCCTGGCATTGATCATTGGCTGGACCATGTATTTCCACCCAGATATTGTGGTCAGAGAGCAGGTCACACTGCCGGCTAAAATCAGTGCGCCATTAGATGTGCATAAACGTGGTGACCAGTTTTATTATACCCAAGACATCAAGTCGACCATTACCAATGTCCCTTTTTATAAGGATAATGAATTTGATTATGCCAAGGTGCTAACAGTCTTTGGGGATGAATATGAAAAGTATTCACTTGTCGTCTTTCTGTTGTTTGTGATTGTGATTGTGACTGCGGTTTCGAATGGAGCCAATCTCACGGATGGTATTGACGGATTGGCTACCGGAACATCTGCAATTATCGGGATCACATTGGCTATTCTTGCTTATGTTTCGGGTAATACCATTTTTGCAGATTACTTGAATATCATGTATATCCCCAATTCGGGAGAGCTTGTAATTTTTGCTGGTGCATTTGTTGGGGCATGCGTAGGCTTTTTATGGTATAATTCATATCCCGCTCAAGTATTTATGGGAGATACGGGTAGTCTGGCTATCGGTGGAATTATTGCTGCTTTCGCTATAATGATCCGTAAGGAATTATTAATTCCAGTGCTTTGCGGGGTATTCCTTGTTGAAAATCTTTCAGTGATAATGCAGGTTTCCTATTTCAAATATACCAAACGGAAGTTCGGTGAAGGAAGGCGAATCTTTTTGATGTCGCCGTTGCATCATCACTACCAGAAAAAGGGATTCCATGAAGCCAAAATTGTTACTCGATTCTGGATTGTTGGAATTATTCTGGCAATTGTAACCATTGTGACTTTAAAGCTACGTTAATGGGGCCCGAGAAATATATCGTTGTTTTAGGTGCTGGCGAAAGCGGGACGGGGGCTGCAATACTGGCTCAAAAGAAAGGCTATGACGTATTTGTTTCAGATTTTGGGCCAATCGGGGATCAATATAAGAAAGAATTGGAGCAGGCCGGAATTCCTTTTGAAGAGAATCAGCATACAGAAGAGCGTATTCTTATTGCTTCTGAGGTGATTAAAAGTCCGGGAATTCCCGATAAAGCCCCGATTGTTAAAAAGTTGCTTCAGAAGAATATTGTTATCATCTCCGAAATTGAATTTGCGGCAAGGTATACTAGTGCAAAGTTGATCTGTATAACCGGATCAAACGGCAAGACTACCACAACTATGCTCACTTATTATATCTTGAAAAATGCAGGTCTTAATGTGGGTCTGGCTGGAAATATCGGCAAGAGCTTTGCTAAACAGGTGGCTTTCGAAGATTTTGAATATTATGTTTTAGAGATCAGCAGCTTTATGCTCGATAACATGTACAGCTTTAAGGCTGATATCGCTGTATTATTAAACATCACACCCGATCATCTCGACAGGTATGAGTATAATATGGAAAATTACGCAGATTCCAAATTTAGAATCATTCAGAATCAGCAGCAGGATGATGTATTCATCTATTGTGCGGATGATGAAGAGATTAAGAAAGGCTTGGCCAAGCGCAAGATAAACTCAAAAACATATCCTTTCTCGATTGAAAATACACTTGACAATGGTGCTTTTCTTCAGGGAGAACAGATTATAATTAACCTTCACCACACAAACCAAGAATTACTGACCATGTCAATGAACGATTTAGCTCTGCAGGGCAAGCATAACATTTATAACTCTATGGCTTCGGGCATAGCAGCAAAAGCGCTTGAATTAAGAAACGAGACCATTCGCGAAAGCATGGGAAGTTTTACCAATATCGAACATCGTCTTGAGCATGTGGCCAAAATTTCAGGAATCGATTTTATCAATGATTCCAAGGCAACAAATGTGAATTCAACTTGGTATGCCCTCGAAAGTATGCCCGGTGAAGTTGTACTTATCCTTGGTGGTGTGGATAAGGGCAATGATTACGGCATGCTGAAAGATCTGGTTAAGTCAAAAGTAAAATCAATTGTTTGTTTGGGAAAGGATAATAAAAAGATTCATGAAGCTTTTGAGAATGATGTTGAGGTAATTGTAAATACATTTTCGGCAAATGAGGCAGTTCAGATTGCATATTACCTAGCAAAAAAAGGTGATACCGTTCTCTTGTCACCCGCATGCGCAAGCTTCGACCTGTTTAAGAATTATGAGGACAGGGGGAATCAGTTTAAGAAAGCGGTTAAGGAACTTTGAGAATTGACAGTTGATAGTTGACAGTTGACAAGTAAATCATGTAAACAACTAGAATCTACTGATAACATCATGAATTGAGAGTTGAGAATTGATAAAGAAGAGTTAAGAAGACGGGAATTTTCCTGGCAACAACAATCTACCTGACAACAGAAAACTGACAACAGATAACTAAAATAATGGAAAGACTAATAAGCAAAACAAAAGGTGACCGCTGGATCTGGCTAATCGTGATCTTACTTTCAATATGGTCGCTGCTGGCTGTGTACAGTGCAACCGGAACGCTTGCTTACAAGAAAGGGGTTGGTTCAGAGCAGTTTCTGATCAAGCACCTCGTGATGATTGTAGGGGGTATTGCTTTGATGTATTTTTCACATTTGCTTGATTACCGTTATTATGCAGGGATTTCTAAGGTACTGATGGTAATTACAATTCCTTTGTTGGCTTATACTTTGTTTTTTGGAGCCAGTGTAAATGAGGCTAGCCGTTGGGTAACTATCCCAATCATTAATCAGACATTTCAGACTTCCGATTTGGCAAAACTAGCATTGATTACTTTTCTGGCCCGAACGCTGAGTAAGAAACAGGAAAATATCAAAAACGTTAAAAAGGCATTTTTGCCGATCATGGCTGCAGTATGTGCGGTGTTCCTATTGATAGCACTTGCGAATCTTTCAACCGCATTAATGTTGTTTGGTGTAAGCATTCTCCTATTGATTATGGGTAGGATCAGCATTAAGCAGATCTCCATTGTTTGTCTGGCAGGGGTGATACTTCTAGGAGCAGTAATGATGCTGGGTCCGAGAAGAAAGACCTATATGTCGAGAATAGATACTTTTATTCATCCCGAAAAGGCCGATCCTGATAAGGCATTTCAGGCTAACCAGGCAAAGATTGCCATTGCAACAGGAGGAATTTTTGGAAAAGGTCCAGGTAATAGTACCCAGCGAAATTTCCTGCCACATCCTTATTCAGATTTTGTATTTGCACTGATTATTGAGGAATACGGGATGGTTGGGGGCGTCGGACTCGTGCTTCTTTACCTTGTTTTTCTATACCGTTGCGTGTTGATAGTGACCGACAGCCCCAAGGCATTTGGGGCATTGCTCGCAGCAGGATTAAGTTTCAGCTTAACCATCCAAGCATTTGCGAACATGGCTGTTGCAGTTGGGCTTGGGCCGGTTACGGGTGTCCCGCTGCCATTGGTGAGTATGGGAGGAACATCCATCTTATTTACTAGTGTGGCTTTCGGAATTATACTCAGCGTAAGCCGAGATATTGACGAAAAGAAAAATATGAATAAGGAAAAAGTAATTATAGGTGAAATACCCGCAATGGGATAATTAAAGGATCGACTAAGAATTTTAAGTTGATTCAAAGAAAATAAAAGATGGGTATAAGAGTGATCATAAGCGGTGGTGGAACAGGCGGACATATATTTCCGGCGGTTGCAATTGCTAATGCGCTCAAAAAAATTGATCCCAGTACCGAGATTCTCTTTGTTGGTGCTAAGGGGCGAATGGAGATGGAGAAAGTTCCTGCTGCAGGATACAAAATTATCGGGCTGGATATTCAAGGATTTCAGCGCAACTCCATCCTCAAAAATATTTTGCTGCCCTATAAATTATTGAAAAGTGTGATGAAGGCCAGATCAATAATTAAGGATTTTAAGCCGGATGTTGCTGTCGGTGTTGGAGGTTATGCCTCCGGTCCATTGTTATATGCAGCCTCTCAGCTAAAAATACCTTATCTAATCCAGGAGCAGAATTCCTTTGCAGGAATAACCAATAAGATCCTAGGAAAAGATGCGGAACTCATTTGTGTCGCTTTCAAAGGAATGGAAAAATTCTTTCCTTCAGAGAAAATCAAAATTACTGGAAATCCAATCAGGAAGGAAGCGGTTGAGATTGAGAATAAGCGCTTTGCTGCTGCCGAATTATTGAGTTTGTCGCCTCATAAAAAAACCATTCTGCTAACCGGAGGTAGTCTGGGTTCTGGCACATTGAATAAGAGTATGTTATCTGGTCTGGATAAGATTCTAACTGCCGATGTTCAGCTGATCTGGCAGACAGGTAAATATTATTATCAGTCGGTAATTGAACAAATGAAAGGGAATGAGAATCCAAATATTAAAGTGCTTGAATTTCTTCACCGTATGGATCTGGCATATGCTGCAGCTGACTTAGTAATATCTAGGGCAGGAGCAGGTACCATAGCCGAATTGTGTGCAGTGAAAAAACCGGCAATACTAGTGCCTTCACCCAATGTGGCTGAGGATCATCAGACTAAGAATGCTATTGCTCTGGTAGAGAATGACGCTGCAATCATGATTGGAGATACAATGGCAGAACTCGAACTGATTGATATTGCTTTATTACTGATCAATAATAAAGACAAATGTAAAGTGCTTTCTGAAAACATTAGCAAAATGGCTTTGCCTGATGCGGATGAAGTGATCGCAAGAGAAGTATTTAGAATAGCAAAGGGATAAGAAAAGTGTTTTTTATAGAATAGCATGGAACTGGAAAATATTAAAAGAGTTTATTTAATTGGAATCGGAGGCATCGGTATGAGCGGTCTTGCCCGTTATTTCAAAAAGCGCGGCTGTGTGGTCTGTGGTTATGATAAAACTATAACCACACTTACCTCAGCAATGAGAAATGAGGGTATTTCAGTTGTTTATCAGGATGAGGAAGATAATCTGAAGATTAGTTTCCTTGAAAATGATCCTGAAACCCTAATCATATATACTCCTGCAATTCCAAAGGATTCCAAAATATTAAATTATTTCAGGTCGCGTGGCTTTACCCTTAAAAAGCGCTCTGAAGTATTGGGTATTATCAGTAAAGGGATGTATACCATCGCCGTTGCCGGCACTCATGGCAAGACTACTACCTCCAGCATCATCGCACATATTCTTAAGGATAGCGGATATGATTGTTCTGCATTCCTCGGGGGAATCGCAACTAATTATGATTCAAACGTGCTGTTCGGAGATAACAATACCATGGTTGTAGAGGCAGATGAGTTTGACCGGTCTTTCCTCACCCTTTATCCTGATGTTGCTATTGTTACTTCAATGGATGCCGACCATCTTGATATCTATGGTGACCGTTCGCACCTTGTAGAATCATTCAGGCAATTTGTTTCCCAGATTAAAGAAGGCGGTAGGTTAATCATGAAAAAAGGTCTTGACCTTAGCGGAGGTAAGACCTATTCAGCTAATGTTCTAGCTGATATTCAGGCAGTCAATGTGAAAGTAAAGGACGGAAGCTTCCATTTTGATTTCAAGAATGAGAATATCGAGATTGAAAATATTCAGCTTGGCTTACCGGGACTACATAATATTGAAAATGCTGTTGCTGCAATTGAGGTAGCATTGCACCTGGGTATAGAACCTGAAAAGATTAAAACAGCACTTGCCAGTTTTCTTGGTGTCAAAAGGCGCTTTGAATATATCCTGAAAGACCCTAAGCTCATTTATATTGATGATTATGCCCACCATCCTGAAGAATTAAGAGCTTGCATTAAGGCAGTAAAAACGCTTTATCCGAGTAAAAAACTGACCACTATATTTCAGCCACATCTGTATACACGTACGAGGGATTTCGCTGAAGGTTTTTCGGAGGTTTTAAGTATGACTGATGAACTTATCATGTTGGATATTTATCCGGCCAGAGAATTGCCGATCGAAGGAATTAACTCAGCGCTGATTTTGGATAAAGTAAGTATTGAGTCAAAACAGATACTGTCAAAAGAACAAACACTGGACTATATCAGGATGCAAAAACCTGAATTACTCTTAACTGTAGGCGCCGGTGATATCGACACACTAATTGTACCATTAAAGGAGATTTTAACAAATGCTTAAAAGAATTAATTGGCGCGCAATATTATTTAGTTTTCTCTGGCTGGTTAGCTTGGGTGGACTGATTACGCTGATGAGTTTTATTGAGATTAAAAAGAGTACGCTAAAGTACAAGGATGTTAAGGTATTGCTACCCGGGCAGTTTAATTTTATTGAGCGAGATGAGGTGGACAGGATACTAATGGAAAATGCTGGAGCTATGGTAGGGAGGGATATGAATGATATCAACATTCATAAACTTGAAAATGCGCTCAAGGCAAATCCTTTCATCGAGTTTGCAAAGGTATACGCTGATATGACGGGAGTAATCCAAATTCAGATAAGGCAAAGAGTTCCGGTTTTAAGAGTGGTAAATATGGCAAACCTTAATTTTTACATTGATGGTAATGGGAATAAAATACCGCTTTCGGATAATTATACAGCAAAGGTTCTTGTAGCAAGCGGCTTGATTGATGAAGACTTTAGTGGTAGAGTCGATACGCTCAACACGAAGATGGCCAGAGACCTATACCGGATAGCACTTTATATCAAAAGTGATACTTTATGGGATAATCAGATTGAACAGCTATTTGTAGATCTTAAGGGGGATATAGAAATGGTTCCTAGGGTTGGAGGCCACAAGATTATTTTGGGTAGCGCTGATTCTCTTCAGACCAAATTCAGGAACCTGCTTGTATTTTATAAGAAAGCGATTCCTAAGGTAGGATGGGATACCTATAAAACAATCAATCTGAAATATGCCAATCAGATTGTTTGCGAAAAGAACATTATCGATACCAGTAAAATTATGATCGACATCAGTAAACAGATCAGCGACAGTACAGTAATAGAAACTCAGGACTTAACAAATTTTTAATAAAAAGAATATGGATCAAATTAACTCAGCTTCAGCCAAAAATTCACCTATAGTTGTCGGTTTGGACATCGGTACAACTAAAATTTGTGTCACCGTTGGTCGCAGAACCGAACATGGTAAAATCGAAGTTTTGGGAATGGGTAAAGCCGAATCTGCGGGAGTTACCCGTGGGGTAGTATCTAATATTCAGAAAACCGTACAGGCAATTATACTTGCCGTTGAAGAAGCCAGTGCACAATCTAACGTGGATGTGAAGATTGTGAATGTAGGGATTGCCGGCCAGCATATCAAAAGTCTTCAGCACCGCGGTATTCTGACTCGTAAAGAATTGAATACCGAAATTCAGCGGAAGGATATCGACAAGCTGATCGAAGACATGTATAAACTAGTTATGCCTCCAGGTGAGGAGATTATCCATGTGTTACCGCAGGAATTCACTGTGGATAATGAACCTGGGATCAAGGATCCAATCGGGATGGCAGGTGTTCGTTTGGAAGCAAATTTCCACATCATTTCCGGGCATGTAAGTGCGGTGAAAAATATTCTTAAATGTGTTGCGAATGCCGGACTTGAAACTCAGGAACTAATCCTTGAGCCGCTTGCATCGTCTGAGTCGGTGTTGAGTGAAGAGGAAAAAGAAGCCGGAGTGGTTCTGGTAGATATTGGTGGTGGTACTACTGACTTGGCCATATTTCATGAAGGAATAATCCGTCATACCGCGGTAATTCCATTCGGTGGCAACAGCGTTACTGAAGATATCCGTGAGGGATGTTCGGTTATGCGAAATCAGGCCGAGTTACTGAAAACCCGTTTTGGTTCGGCACTGGCTGAGGAAAACAAGGAAAATGAAATTATCTGTGTTCCGGGTCTTCGTGGCAGGGAGCCTAAAGAGATATCCGTAAAGAATCTTGCTTATGTGATTCAGGCGAGAATGGAGGAGATTATTGAACACGTTTATTATGAAATCAAATCCTCAGGATATGAGAAAAAACTGATCGCAGGGATCGTGATCACCGGTGGTGGGGCTCAGCTAAAACATTTACCACAATTAGTTGAATTTGTGACCGGACTAGATAGCCGTGTAGGATATCCGAATGAACATTTGGCTAAGAATGATGTGCTTCCCAAAAATGTGTATGACGAGTTAAAAAGTCCTATGTATGCAACAGGTATTGGTTTGCTGATCAAGGGGATACAGAAGGCTGAACTGAATGAAGAATCAATAGTATCGATTGGTGCTCCAGTCGAAACAATCAAGGCAGTTCAAAAACCGAAAAAAGGACAAGGAATGTTTGAATGGATATTGCAGTCGAGCACTAAATTCATCAAGGATGATATCAAGGATGAAGATTATACGAATTAATTTTCCACAATAGCGGAGTTTCCCACAATCGGATAATTCAAGAAAAGCACCGTGAAAAATTGGCTAATATTACAGCGTAAACTGTCTAAAAATGAACAAGATTTACCCAACTGATAAATAACGATATGCAGTTTGAAATGTTAAAAGAAAAGTCATCAATCATCAAAGTAATTGGTGTTGGCGGTGGCGGCGGTAATGCTGTAAACCATATGTACCGTCAGGGAATCACAGGTGTTGATTTCATAATTTGTAATACTGATGCTCAGGCTCTAGAGCTGAGTCCTATTCCAAATAAGGTTCAGTTAGGTGCAAGCTTAACAGAAGGAATGGGAGCAGGGTCTATTCCGGAGGTTGGAAAGAACTCTGCCATTGAAAACATTGATGATATCAAGCGTATGCTCGGCACCAATACCAAAATGCTTTTCATCACTGCGGGAATGGGTGGTGGTACCGGAACCGGTGCTAGTCCGATTATTGCCAAAGCAGCCAAAGAAATGGATATTCTGACGGTTGGTATCATTACAACTCCATTCTCATTTGAAGGAAAGCGCAGGAAGAATCAGGCCGAAGAAGGTTTAGAAGAGTTTAAAAAGTATGTAGATTCTTACTTGGTTATTTCGAACGATCGCCTACGCGAGATCTTTGGGAATCTTACCCTGGGTTCTGCATTTGCACAGGCTGATAATATATTAACCACTGCTGCCAAGGGTATAGCCGAGATCATTACGATTCCTGGGTATATAAACGTTGACTTTAAAGATGTTCGCACAGTGATGAAAGAAAGCGGTGTAGCCATCATGGGAAGTTATGCTGCCGAAGGTGAAAACCGTGCATTAAGAGCAGTGGAAGGTGCTTTGGCATCACCATTACTTAAGGATAATGAAATTGAAGGTGCTCGTTATATATTGCTGAACATCAGCTCTGGAGACAAGGAAGTGACGATGGATGAAGTAAGTATTATTACTGATTTTATTCAGCAGGAAGCAGGACTTGCAGCAGATTTAATCTGGGGTAACTGTACTGATGAAGGCCTTGGAGAGAAAATTTCTGTAACTATTATTGCCACCGGCTTTCAAACCCGGGAAGAGCGTGAGGTTGAAAAGAGCCAGGTGCGTAAAGTGTCTCTTCTCACTCCTGAGCAGGCACCATTGGTTAAGCCGGTACAAGAAAATACCTTCATGGAAGTTAAAAATGAAGAATTGAATGTGCCTATACTAAAAACTAAGGAAGAAAGTCAAGTTGATCTTTTTGCAGGATATTTTCAAAGCACTCCGAAAGTAGAGGAAGAAAAGATAGAAGATACTGGTCTTATTCGCCATTCTTTGATTGACGAAATTCCGGCTCAGCAGGAATCAGCACCTATAGAACCTTCATTTGAGTTTGAGATCAGAACCGAAGAAATTAGGGTAGAAGTTGAACCGATTGCTGAAATTGAGGAAGAAGAAATTTCTGAGGAAGTGTTTAATCCTGATGAAAATAAAACGGATGAATCCATTGAGGAACAACTTCGTAAGTCAAAAGAAAGAATTCTTCGTTTGAAAGATCTGAGTATGAAACTGCGTACGACTAATGGTTTGCAGGAACTTGAAAATGAACCGGCTTATAAGCGAAAGCAAATGCCTCTCTCTGACGTCCCTCATTCTTCAGAGTCTCAGGTATCTCGTTTCACTTTAAGTGTTGAAGAGGGAATTACAGAGATTAGGCCTAATAATTCGTTTTTACATGATAATGTGGATTGATTGAGGTCTGAGATGTGAGATATGAGATATGAGATATGAGATATGAGATGTGAAATTGTGACTTCATTTGACATTTAGTAAAATTTACAGACAGATAACTGCGAACTAATAACAGACTACTGATAGCAATTAATTGAGAAATTGACTTCATTTGAACAATTCCTTGGAATAAGCTGGTGCCAATCCCATTAGCCAATAGAGGTTAAGGAACTTATTCATTGTGAGTTGATTTTAATTGGGATGAGATCCCTTATGCGACGGGATGACACTCATAGGGCTGGCAACAAGTAACAATTTGTTTTTTTACAGGGAAATTGACAATTAGTAAAATTTGCTGACAACGGATAACATACAACTGTTTACAGGCAGCTGATGCCAATTTAATAAGCACCCCCTATATTCCAGTCTTTTCGTATTTAATCCAGGACCAAATAAGACCACCTAAAGTCCTGTTTTAGGCTTAAAATCCTGTCCGCATATCTCATATCTCACATCTCAAATCTAATATCCGCCTTCTAGCATCTAAAATTGTTAATCACACTGTTTAATATTAACTTTGCAGCAAACAAGCTTTAACAATAAAAATATACCAATTGGATTTATTTGATAAAATTTCGAAAAATATGGGACCTCTGGGCCAACACCAGAAAATGGCCCATGGTTATTTCTCTTTCCCTAAATTGGAAGGTGAAATAGGTCCGCATATGATGTTCAGAGGTAAAGAGCACCTGATCTGGAGTTTAAATAATTACCTCGGTCTGGCTAATCATCCGGAAGTTCGTAAAGCCGATACAGATGCAACTGCAGAATATGGACTAGCTTACCCGATGGGTGCCCGTATGATGTCAGGTAATTCTAATCATCATGAAGCACTTGAAAGAGAACTGGCTGAGTTTGTAGGTAAGCAGGATGCGTTCTTATTAAACTTTGGTTATCAGGGAATCATGTCAGCGATAGATGCTTTAGTTGACAGACACGATGTAATTGTTTATGATGCCGAGTCTCATGCATGTATCATTGACGGTGTTCGTCTTCATCAGGGTAAACGTTTTGTTTATACCCACAACGATATGGATAGCCTAGAAAAGCAGCTTGAAAGGGCAACTAGATGGGTGGCAAATACAGGTGGTGCTATCCTAGTAATTACAGAGGGTGTATTTGGTATGTCGGGTGCACAGGGAAAGCTCAAAGAGGTTGTAGATCTTAAATCGAAATTCAATTTCCGTCTTTTAATTGATGATGCACACGGTTTTGGAACAATGGGGCCAACGGGTGCGGGAACTCATGAAGAACAGGGCTGTATAGAGGGTGTGGATATTTATTTTGGAACTTTTGCCAAGTCAATGGCCGGAATAGGTGCATTCATCGCTTCAACAGAAGAGATTGCCAATTTCCTTCGATATAATATGCGTTCGCAGACATTTGCAAAATCATTACCAATGCCAATGGTAATCGGTTTAAGGAAAAGACTTGAATTGTTGAAGAGTAAACCTGAGTTAAGAGAGAAGTTGTGGTTCATTGCTACTAGCCTTCAAAATGGCTTGAAAGAAAGAGGGTTTAATATCGGTATAACAAATACCATGGTAACTCCTGTATTCCTACAAGGAGAGCTTCAGGAAGCAACAGCTATCACTATGGATTTGAGAGAGAACTATGGAATCTTCTGTTCAATTGTGATGTATCCGGTTATACCGAAAGGATTGATTATGCTGAGGCTAATTCCAACAGCTATGCATACTATCGAAGATGTGAATCGTACACTTGATGCCTATAGTGAACTCGCTGAGAAGTTAAAGAAAGGACATTACAAAGAAAAAAGTACTGTCGGAGCGTAATATCTCCGAATAAGCTTTGCTCGCAAATTAAACATTTATTTAGTTGAAAGAAAATGCCCAAGATAGCTTCTAAGGGCATTTTTCTTTAGAGATGATTTGTAATTCATTGAAGAATAACGAATTAATAGTCAGAAATGTGAAAATATTGTTCATAACTGCTTAAAATGTGGAAAAAAACGCCAGAAACGCCTGGTTTTATTTATTTCAATTGTTCTTTTTATGAAAAAAACAATTTACATTAGCTAATAGTAAATAACACTAACCTCAAAACTAAAGGAGTAAAAACATGAAAAAATTCACTGAAGCAAAAAATTTATTCGAGTCACTGGAAGCAGATGCTGACAAGTTCTACAGTAAGGCTAACAGCGCTGCAGGTACACGAGTAAGAAAAGGAATGCAAGATTTAAAGAACTTGGCTCAGGCTATTCGTCTTGAGGTTCAGACTATGAAAAATAAGGAAGCAGCCAAGGTTGCAAAGAAAAAATAATTTTGCAATTCAACAAAAAAGGCTCTTTTTTCGAAATCAGAGCCTTTTTTGTTGAATATAATTTGACCTAAAGCAGGTTTAATAATTCCAGCTGGGTTTTTATTTTGTTCTCAGTTGTTTCACTTATTTTAACTAGCGGAAGTCTCATGAAATCTTCACAAATTCCCATCATTTTCATAGCTGATTTAACCCCGCCCGGATTCCCTTCAGCAAAGCACAGTGAAGTAAATTCAGTTAGGCTATGATGCAAGGGCTGAGCTTCGATAAACTTCCCATCCAAACACATTCGTACCATAGTCGAAAATATTCCTGGTAGAGCATTACCGATTACTGAAATAACACCAACTGCACCCATAGAGATCAGAGGTAAAGCGATAGCATCATCTCCTGAAATAAACAAAAATTCTTCAGGCTTATCCTTAATGATCTTATTAAATTGGTCAAAATTACCGGATGCCTCTTTCATGGCAATGATATTTTTACAGTCGTGGGCAAGCCTGAGGGTGGTTTCAGCACCCATATTTACCCCGGTTCTTCCCGGAACATTATAAAGAATAATCGGCAGAAGGCTTTCTTCAGCAATAGCTTTATAATGTTGATAGATACCTTCTTGCGTTGGTTTATTATAATAAGGGCAAACAGAAAGAATGGCGTCAAATCCCTTTGAGCCAAATTTCTTCAAATCATTCAACACTTCGGAAGTATTATTTCCTCCAATCCCAGCTACTAAAGGGACCCTTCCGTTCACATGGGAAACCGTAGTATCCCATACCGCCCGTTTCTGTTCACTATTGAGCGTTGCTGATTCACCGGTTGTACCCAATGAAACAATGTACTCAATACCGCCATTGATCAAATGGTCGATTACAGTTTTAAGAGCGGCATGGTCAACAGACTGATCTGACTTAAATGGAGTAATAATGGCTACTCCTGTACCATGAAATTTGTTCATTTTACTATATTTATTCGATAGAAACTCTGCTAATTTAAGCGGAATGGCTCAATATTCAACCGATATTGCAAATATTAGGCTATTATTACAAAATTATTCCAGCATTTCCATTAACTCCTGGTCAGAAATGATTGGAATCTGAAGCTTTACGGCTTTTTCGAGTTTGGAAGGCCCCATATTATCACCTGCAACTAGGTAATTTAATTTCGCCGAGATACTGCTTAAAATTTTTCCGCCATTTGCTTCAATAAGGTCTTTCAGCTCATCACGACTAAATTTCTCAAAGATACCTGAAATTATAAATGATTTGCCTTCAAATTTATTGCTGGCGAGTTCAATTATATTCCGAACAGATTCAAACTGAAGTCCGTGCATTCGCAATGCCTCGATCTGTTCCTTATGGCGCGGTTCTTTAAAATATTCGATGATACTATCGGCAATCCGCTCTCCAATCTCATCAACAGATATGAGTTCATCATAACTGGCATTCATTAGACTATCAATGTCTTTGAAATAGGCTGCGATTTTTTTTGCTACGGTTTCGCCTACGTAGCGTATTCCAAGTCCGAAAAGTACTTTTTCAAATGGCGTCTGTTTGGATTTTTCAATCCCCTCGAGCATATTTCTGATTGATCGCTCACCAAAACGCTCGATCTCCTTAAGCTGATCTTCTTTTTCATGAAGCAGGTACAAATCAGATATGTGCTCAACAAATCCCTTCCTGTAAAAGGCTTCAATCGTCTCATGCCCTAAACCTTCTATATTCATGGCCTTGCGGCTGATGAAATGTTGCATTTTACCTACTATCTGTGGCGGACAGCCTTCATCATTCGGACAATAGTGAACGGCTTCCCCTTCTTTTCTTATAATATTACTATTGCATTCCGGACATGTATCCGGATAAGTAATTTTCAAGGCATCCTTAATTCTTTTGGAGGTATTTACGGCAATGATCTTTGGGATTATTTCACCACCTTTTTCAACCAGAACTGTATCACCTTCATGAAGATCGAGGCGCTTAATTTCATTGGCATTATGCAGAGTAGCCCTTTTAACAGTTGTACCCGCCAAAAGAACCGGTTTCAGATTCGCTACAGGTGTCACTGCGCCGGTACGGCCAACCTGGTAAGTGACTTTTTCGAGAATGGTTTCTACCTCCTGCGATTTGTATTTATAGGAAATAGCCCAACGAGGTGATTTGGCGGTAAAGCCTAATTCCTGCTGCTGACTATAATTATTTACTTTAATCACAATCCCGTCTATATCATAACTTAAACCGAACCTTTTCTCATCCCAGTAATTGATAAATTCCAATACATCTTCAATCTTACTACACAATTTGTTGTGCTCACATACATGAAAGCCTAATTTTTTAACGGCTTCCAGACTTTCCCAATGGGTATTATAAACAAGTTTGTCTGTATAAAGGAAGTATAAAAAGCAATCCAGCGGCCGTTTAGCTACCTCACTTGAATCTTGCATTTTCAAGGTTCCGGACGCAAAATTTCTCGGGTTTGCATAAGGAACTTCATTGTTTTCTATGCGTTCATTATTCAGCCTGTCGAATGCCGCCCGATGCATAAAAACCTCTCCACGAATATCGAATGATTCAGGGAATCCGGATCCTTTAATCGATTTGGGAATACTTTGAATGGTTTTAGCATTATTGGTTACATCATCACCCTGCGTCCCGTCTCCACGGGTAACTGCTCTGATCAGTTTGCCGTTTTCATAGCTGAGGCTAATGGAAAGTCCGTCGAACTTTAGCTCACAAACGTATTCAAAATTGCTACCAATTGCTTTACGAACTCGCTCGTCAAAATCTTTCAGATCCTGCTCATTATACGTATTGCCCAGCGAAAGCATTGGCCATTTATGTTTTACAGTCTGAAATTCTTTTGTAATGTCGCCGCCAACCTTTCTGGTCGGAGATTCAAGATCGAGATATTCCGGATATTCTTTCTCAAGTAATGTCAGATCCTCCAACTTCTTATCGAATTCAAAATCAGAAATTACCGGCTGCGCCAATACGTAATACTTGTAATTATGCTCGTTAAGCTCCTTTACAAGGCTTTCAATGCGTTCTTTGATTTCGAAAAGTGACATGAAGCGAAGATAAATGTTTGAATTGAGAATTTATTCAATTGATAATTGACAGTTGAAAATTGTATTTAGGTATAATTTGCAAATTCTGTTAGATACTAGATTGATTTTCATTTTAATGTTAGCAAACTTTTATGATGAACTAACAAACCTTAATTATCAACTTTCAATTCTCAACTGTCAATTAGTTTTTTGTTTATTTCCTCAAAAATCTCCATATAATTTCCCAACTGATTTTGGTGATAGTTGTTCAAGATATCACGAAGTGCAAGAATTTCGCTATCTGTTAGCGGATCTCTCCATACCCTCATACAAATTCTGTTGAGGGCATACATGATATTATGGCTCTCTCGGTAGTTCTCGAGATAGTTGGATTGGATGAACTTATCAAAGAAATTGAAAAATTGTGTCGTATCATCGATGCTGCTCAGTTTTAAAAATCTGTTGATCGCCTCCCTGTCCGACTGCCTTAGGTGAGAATAGAAGTTCACGGTTTGAATGTGGTTCTCTGTAAGCAGTGTACTGTCAAGCATCAGCTCAAGTGAGATATGGGCTAAAAAAGATGGACGAACCACCGAGTTTTTTAATGCAGGGATAATCGCTTTTTTAATACCGGCGGTATGTTCTGTAAAGAATACTGAGTTATGAAAATGCCGATCAACAATCATATGACGTCTCCAGCCTATTAATATGGAACTTTCAAAATCATTGCTGAACAACTCTGCATTTCTTTCAGGATGCAGATTCCAGTCCTTTCGGGCATTTTTTACTAGATCAGGCAAAACAGCACCCAGAACCAGATGCGGGTCTTCGCTATGCCTATCAAAGTAAAAATGAGAGAGAAAGTTCATTTTTCCAGTTCTGTTTTAATGGATTTATATTGAATAAGTCTAGCTGAATAATAGCCGAAGAACATAAATCTACGAAAATTTTGCTATGCTGAGATTTATCAAATCTGCTATATTTGCATTCCAAATGATCCTTAAGATAAAATGAACTTTGTAGAAGAATTACGCTGGCGAGGTATGCTGCATGATATCATGCCCGGAACTGAAGAGGAACTGAATAATCAGATGACATCCGGTTATATTGGATTTGATCCCACTGCAGATTCATTGCATGTCGGGCATTTGACACAAATCATGACGCTTATACATTTTCAGCGAGCCGGACATAAGCCTTTTGCACTTGTTGGTGGAGCAACTGGCATGGTGGGTGATCCTTCAGGTAAATCAGCCGAACGTAATCTTCTTTCAGAAGACGTTTTAAACCATAATGTGAAATGTCTTGAGAACCAATTGAAAAAATTTCTTGATTTCAATACAGGCGCCAATAGTGCCGAGATGGTAAACAACTATGATTGGTTTAAGCAATTTACCTTCCTTGATTTTATCCGAGATGTTGGTAAGCATTTGACAGTCAATTACATGATGGCTAAAGATTCAGTAAAGAAAAGGCTAGAAGGTGAAACAGGAATGTCATTTACTGAATTTAGCTACCAGCTAGTACAGGGCTATGATTTTTATTACCTCTGGAAAGAAAAGAACTGCCAGATACAGATGGGCGGATCGGATCAATGGGGAAATATCGTAACTGGAACTGAATTGATTCGTAGAAAGGCTTCGGGTAATGCCTTTGCAATCACCACACAGCTAATCAAAAAGGCGGATGGTACAAAGTTTGGTAAAACAGAGAGCGGTGCGGTATGGCTGGATCCTGCAAAGACTTCCCCCTATAAATTCTATCAATTCTGGTTGAATACAACAGATGCGGATGCCAAAAGCTGGATTCGGATCTTTACATTGAAATCAAAGGAACATATCGAGGAATTGGAGCGGGAGCATGACCTTGCACCTCATCTCAGAACCCTTCAAAAAGCACTTTCTGAAGAAATTACAATACGCAGTCATTCTGCAGAAGCATTAGAAACTGCCCTTAAAACTTCAGAGTTTTTATTTGGAAACGGTTCTCTAGAATTCATTAATGACTTAACTGATGAAGAAGTGATGGATGTTTTTGATGGCCTGCCTCAGTTTGAGATTTCTGCCGCAGAATTTTCTGCCGGGATTAATCTGACAGACCTTCTTGCTGAAAAAACCCAAGTTTTTCCATCTAAGGGAGAAGCTCGCAAAATGATTAGTGGCGGCGGTGTATCAATCAATAAGGAAAAAGTAGCAGATCCTGCACAGCTTTTTACTAAGGAAAACCTGATCAGAAATAAATTTCTAGTCGCCCAAAAAGGTAAAAAGAATTATTATCTCATCATTGCTTCCTGAGTCTGGTTGCTCCCTTGGTTCTTAGATATGGAAATTAAGCGATTTAAACGTCAAATCAATATTTATTCCTCTTTACGACTTTTTGTACTTATTGCCGGGATATTTCTGTTTTATCAATCGATCAGTTTAAATCTGATCTGGCTTTCTTTTCTGAGCTAGTTTTTTGTAGATTCTATTTTTTTACAGATCGTTTTTTTAAAGATGTTCGGCAATTAGGAGGTTGTTTTAATGATTTTAGCATAGGTATCAAAATTGGTACACGGATTTAGTATCTCACTGTAATAATGCTTCTTCAATGCATGGGTGCACGTTTCTGAATTAATTTCATTAAGAATACATTAGAAAATTTACGAAATATATATTAATGAGGTTATATACTTATCAATTTTATTAAATTATATTTTATTAATTTAATTTATAAGACAATTGATTTCTTATTGATATTTTTTTAGATTAAAAGTTACCCTAATCAACTCTGCAAAAGGCTGGTAACGATTTTTGATTATTTTTTTTTAAATTTAGAACAGAAACTAAAACTAATTTAAAATTGTGAACAATGTCTAATTCTTTCAATCGCCGAAAATTTTTACAGGCTAGTGCTTTTGCGGGGGCTGCTTCCTTTTGGTCACCATCCTTAAGTGCTGAGACCTTAACTGATGCCAAATCATCTGAAATTGGCAAGTCAAAATGGGATCTCGACACTCCGGCTTTATGTGTCGACCTTGATAAAATGGAGAAGAACATAAAGCATGTACATACTCGGTTGCAGGGTACCGGTACAGGTGTTCGTCCGCATGTTAAAACACATAAATGTCCGGCCATAGCAAAAATGCAGGTTGATGCCGGCGCAGTAGGAGTTTGTTCTGCTAAGCTTGCTGAATCTGAAGTGATGTTAATGAATGGTATCCAGAATGTATTGATGACTGGTGTCAACATTTCAATATCGAAGATTAATCATGCGATGGCACTTAGAAAGAAGTATAAGGGCTTTATTCAGGCGGTTGATAATATGCAGAATGCCAGAGATCTGCAGGATGCTGCAAAGGCAGCTGGTATTATTGCAGATATTGTTGTGGATTTGGATGTAATTAATAGATCGGGTATAAAAAATGGGCAATCGGCATTAGAACTTGCCCAATATGTAGACAAGGCACCAAATTTAAAATTCCATGGCGTTTTGGCATACGATGGTGCTGTGCAGCATGTTGAAGGTTTTAAGAAACGAAAAGAGCAGGCATTTAAAACTTTTGAACCTGTAGTTGGAAGTTACGAACTGATGAAGAAATCTGGTTTAAATATGGAAATTTTCAGTGGTGGTGGAACCGGTACTTATGATATGATGTATGAGATTCCGGGATTTACTGATGTTCAGGTTGGAAGTTATTTGTTCATGGATCATCAGTATATGATTATCGGTGGCGCAAACAATGAAAAAATTATGGATGATTTTGCTCCTTCTCTGACTGTAATGGCTACAATTATCAATGATTCCAAAGAAGGAAAATATGTAACAGATTCCGGTTCTAAAGCGTTAACACTAAACGTGCCTCATGGAATAATTATCGGAGAACCTGATTTTGATTATAATGCAGGTTCAGATGAATACGGATCAGTTAAAATTATTAATCCAAACAAAACCTACAAGGTTGGAGATAAATTTGAAGTAATTATACCACATTGTGATCCTGCGGTTAACTTATATGATTTCATGTACGGTATCAGGAATGGAAAGGTGGAAAAACTTCTACCTATTCTTGCCCGCGGGAAATCGCAATAGAATTGATTATTGACAGTTGACAGTTAAAAATGCCTGATAAATTTTATAATTTATCAGGCATTTTTAATTTTTGTTGAATTTCCTACTTTGCAAGCATTTTTAGGTTTAATCAAATTGTTTTTTGTTGTTTTTACTATATTGATTAGGAGTCTGAGTACTTCTGAACAATCGTGATTGATTGCGATAAATTCAAGCTGATTTATAAATCCAGTATCTTTTAAGAGGTTTATCCAATATTCTGTCTCGTTGGCTTCTTTCAAAGCAATATTCATTTTATGAATAAAGTTTGCGGTTGATTGTGCATGCTCCGCCTCTCGGATTTGTGCACCTATTGAAGTGCCGCCTCTCAATTTTGCTTAGACAGAACAAATTCTTTCCGCTCTTCAGACAGAATTTTATAAATCCTGATTGTTTGAACTGCAAAATCATAAGATTTCAATGCGACAATGCTCATTTAGATATATAATAATTGTAATTGAAAAACTTAATGTCATAATTATATATTGGAGCTCATATATACACCTAGCTTTAGGTAGATACGATCTAGTTAACAGTAAATAAAAAATGGTAACAGATTTTCACGCCTACTATCACTTTTAATTGTCAATTATCAATTCTCTACTGTCAACTCTCCACCGTCAATTAATCATAATTTCTTAATCTCAATATTTTTATACCATACCTCATCTCCATGATCCTGGATAGCGATTTTCCCGGATTTGTAAATGCTGAAACCGGGCATGGTATTGAACTTACTTCCGGCAACCATTTTTTTCCAGTCATCATCCCACATGGTTGTAGAAACAATGTTTTTACCATTCATAAAAAAGTCGAGTTTGCCATTGTTGGCAATAATCTCCACTTTATTCCATTCGCCAACCGGTTTAACCGGTTCAGAGCTACTTGCAATTAGATCATACAAATCTCCGGCGCGGTGTTTATAAATTTTCCCATCTGCATGGCCATCATTATCCAGCACTTGCATCTCAGGTCCGCTATTATAGGACGATTTGTATTTTGACAGATCTTCATTTACATAGAATATAATTCCGCTGTTTCCATTTTTTGATATTTTCCATTCCATCCTTAGATGGAAATTACCGAATGAATCATCTGAGGTGAGATCTCCTCCTTGGCCGGGTTTTCTATTTTTAGCGTCAAGGTAGATTGCACCATCTACAACTTTCCAATCGGTTCCGGCACTAGTTTTACCATAGCTATGCCATCCAGTAGTTGTTTTTCCGTCAAATAATTTTTGCCATCCTTTAGAATTTATGCTGCTTTTGCTTGAGCCACAGCCAGAAAGAAGAATTGCACTGAGAATAACCATGCTGATTTTTTTCATTTATTTAGTTCTTAAAGAAAGTATGTATTTAACCATTTCCTCTGCATCGTCTGTACTTAAGGCAGTATGAGGGGCCATAGGTATTTCTCCCCAAGAGCCGGAGCCACCATTTATAATTTTTCCGGCTAGCATCTCAATATTTTCTTCAGTAGCTTCGTATTTATTGGCAACATCAATATAAGCAGGGCCAACGATTTTGGCATCAACTTTATGACATGTCAGGCAATCTGAAGTACTGATCAATTGCTGTCCTTTAGAAGAACTTGTACTTGCTGAAGTAGCAGTTGTGGTGCTAGTATCAAGGGTACTTTGTTCAATTGTCGCAGTTGTGTCTTCGGCACTTTCAGATTTTTCTGCACTATTACATGCGAAAAGAAAGCTGCAAACCCCTAAAACGACAAGTATTTTTTTCATGATAATTGAGAATTTATTGCTGTGAAATTAAGGATTAATAATTAAATACCCAGAATCTTTCGGTTAAACTCCTCATTGCTTCCTGTACCTGCAAAATCATCAAATGCCCTCTCAGTGACCCTGATGATGTGATTCTTTATAAATGCAGCTCCTTCGCGTGCTCCATCTTC
>JBDNGV010000068.1:0-2791 GCA_041689125.1 Daejeonella sp. | reverse complement strand
CGAATAATTGGAGGAAAACTGTTAATTAGATTCAGGTCGAAAATTAAAATATATATTATTCTTTATCTTTAGAATCGTTTCATTAGTATAGCTTTTAAGAATGCGTATTGTTTGTTTCATAATGCTGTTAATAGCGCAGGCCACCAGTCTGTTTGCATATGCTTATCAGGATACTTCCCTGAATAAACCCATTTCGGAAAGGAATGTCAGCTTTATTGACTATCCTGATTTTCCTGAAGCTCATTCCACATGGGGTTCTATCGGGTATAATCCCGCCAATAACAACGTCTATGTAGGTGTAACGAATCACGCTGATAAGGTAGGCTTTTATGAATATAACCCTGCCCGGAACCAAATCCAGTTACATGGCTTCCTCAAAGATCTCGGGCACCTAAGGCCTTTTCAATGGCAGGGAAAAATGCACTCCAAAATTGTTGCCGGACCCCAGGGAGAAATTTATTTCTCCACTGATGGTGGCGAGTCGAGACAAGAGTATCTGATGAATCATCCGCATGGCTATGCCGGGGGCTATTTTATGAAGTGGAACCCCGCTACTAAGCAACTTACCAATTTAGGAATGGGGATGCAATATGAAAGCATCAAGGATGTAGAAGTGGACACAGAATCGGGTATTATCTATGCCATCAGTTATCCGCAAGCCCATTTTCTCGTGTACGATCCTCAAAAAAACCTGTTGCACGATGCTGGCCGGCTGGGCAGTTCCCATGTGCCCCGTGTACTTTTTACCGATTGGTGGGGCAACTGTTATTACGTGGACTGGAGACAACGCCTGGTAAAATATGAGAAATCTACCGGCAAGCTGGTTTTTGCAAAACAAAGTTTACCTGCGTTTCCGGGTACTCCCGGCCAAAAAATTGTTACGGGTATTACTGCTTATGCAAAAAATCCTGATAAAAAAGCCATCTATCTGGTTACCTATGGTGCTAAACTGGTGGCATTTTATCCGCAGGAAACAGGGATCGGCAAATGGGAAGATTTGGGCGGTGTATTTGAAACAGCCAAAGGAGAAGAGTGGAAACCGTATGTACCCAATTTGAATGTAGGGCTGAACGGTAAACTCTATTATGTAATTGGCGGTCATGGCAATTATGTGCGGAAAGATAAAACAGTGCTGATTGAATTCGATCCTGAACAACGCAAGGCGAACATTCTTTTAGAATTTCCCATCGGCCGATTAACAGAAGTAACTGGTTCTGATATACGGGACAAGGATGGTAACATGTATTTTGCCGGCCGCAAAAGACCGGACAGAACTGAAAACGGCAGTGTTCCCTTTTTAATAAAATTTAACCCTGAAAAAGAGGTGAAATAATATGTACAAAAGCATTATTTATTCCCTAATTGCATTATTATTCGTTCCTGTTATTGCGAACGCACAGTATACTTTCTTTAATCCCAAAGGCAGTTTTGCTATAGAAGCCTCACTTGAAAACACAGATGAACTGCGGATGCCGATCTATCGGAACGCAATGAGCTCTCTTACTGTTTCTGGTGATTTTGTTTTAGGTGGTACAACTGCACAAAAGGGATTGTCGCCGCTGCTGTTCAGCAGTTCTCTTTCGCAGCGTAAACTCACTGCAGTTAAACAACTCGACGACGTTGTAAAAGGACAGTTGAGTATTGGAACTGGTTTTACCGGTGCAAAATCCGGAAACGTTTTTTATGTTGGTACAATGCCTCAGCCCGGAACTGGGGTGGGGGGACATATAATTGAACTGCAGGTAAACCTTAAGGGCCAAATTATTGTGAAAGACCTGGGCGAACCCGTTGCCGGCGAGGGGGTTTTTGCAATGACATTCAATCCAGATAAAAACGAATTCTACGGAATTGTACATCCATCCGGCAAATTCTTCACGTTTAACCTGAAAACAGGTAAAACCCAGGTATACGATCAAACAGTTCCGTCTGAAAAGGATCTTGATACCTATCATTCGTTTGCATTGGAACCAGAGGATTATCTGGGTCGTTCATTGGTTTTCGACCAGCAGGGCCGCATTTATGGAAGCAGGTCCATCAATAAACTATTTTGTTTCGATCCCGCCACCCAATCGTTTTCAATTCTTAAAGATGAACTACCCTTTGTATGGGGCCGGGAAGCAATGGGTCGCATCGATTCCTGGGTCAAAATGCCCGGGGATGTTATTTATGGCAGCAATGCTGCCGATGGGCAATTGTTTCGGCTTGATCCGCTTAAGCAAACAATTATAAATCTGGGCAAGCCCATTATGATGCCTCGTATTATGGCTATGACCCCCGGAAAAAATGGAATGCTGTACGGTGTGGCTGGTGCTTCTCCCGGTTATGCACACCTTTTTAGTTATCATCCGGAAAAGGGTTTCCGTGATCTAGGTAATCCAGAGTTCAAAATGATAAGTCCCGGACTAGAACAGGGGATTAACTGGCGTGCTTTCCAGATTGCTTCAATGGCAACTGCACAGAGTGGAAACTATATCATTATGGGTGAGAATGAAGCGCTGAGTCAGCTTATGGTTTTCCCTGCTGAAGATTTACCATAATCCAAATAAAAACTTCTTATTTTTTTCGGAACCACTTGTCAAATTCTTCAGTCTTCTCAATATGAAACATTTGACAATCCGTAGAGACGCTACGCTTAACTCTACGGACAGTGTGCGCAACTGGGCGTAAATACGCCTGTAAGCAATTATAACGCCGTTCTCAACGGAAGGCTTGTCCCTTGGCTTGTAGGGACGGGCTGCCAGCAGGGCAATATGGTTATGGCCGGCCCACTGCTCCAGCATCTCTGGAAATG
>JBDNGV010000067.1:0-2520 GCA_041689125.1 Daejeonella sp. | reverse complement strand
GTGGATTCAGGTCTACTCAAGGTGCAGACGGTTTTGCTGTAATACGATCAGTAATTGATACAGTCATAAAATCTGAACAAAATGTCTTTTATGCACTTTCTTTAATCGCTAACTTAGGGGCTCCTGAATAGTTACAAAAAAGGTTAAAAAGGATTAGATCGCTGATGGATTATTCTTTTGAAATCTGCTATTCATTTGGAGAAGTTTTTTTGTCCCAGGATAAGAGTGCATGTGCATTAATCCTGTTTCCGGATAAAAAGAAGACAACGCTCAAGTCCATATTGCTGGACATAAAATTCATTCTTTCATGTATAGGTTTAAGTAATATTAGAAAGGCTCTTAACAGAGAATCAAAGATTAAAGCTATTCAGCCGAAGGAATTGATGGATTATCTATGGTTTATAGGGGTTGACCCGAAGGGTCAAAATTCAGGAATTGGGACTGAGCTTCTTGATGATATAATTAAAGATAGTAACCTCATGGAAAGACCAATCTATTTGGAAACCTCAACATTGAAGAATCTGCCTTGGTATAGAAAGTTTGGTTTTGATATATATAATGAACTTGATTTAAGTTATAAATTATTTTTCCTTAGAAAAGAGGCAGGTATAACCTAGGCTTATGTTGGTTTTTGGAACAGAAATGTATATTGTGACATTCAATTTCATTGCGCTGGAAATTGCGATGGTTTTCTATCAGCTTATTTATACTTTATCGCGGCCAGAGGACAAAAGTAGGATGTGGTATATGATCCTCTTGTTTTTACTTATTGCATATAATATTATTGGAGGGCTTTTCCCTGATCCGCAGATCAATATCCCAATAGTTACCCAAAATATCATCGCTTATGGGAGCGGCTTTTTAATGGCCGCCTATTTTCCATATTATTTTTATAAAGGTTTTGATCTGCCAGGACTGCGATTTCAAGCCATCTATGGAGTTCTGTTATTCCTGATTGTTCCCTATCTGATCTTTTTTGTCATTGGATACTCCATCAATAAAAATCTGGACCTTGCAATAGAATATGGCATTATTGTACCTTTCTTTTATTCAATAATTTTGCTTTTGGCAATTTTACGGGCCATCCGAATAAAATATCAGGAGCATAGTACAAGAACTAATTTTATGGAAATGGTAGCTGTATACTGCGCAGTAGTACCCTGGTCTGCTTTAACAGTCTTTACTTATTTCCATGTCGGACAATTGATTGAGGTAATTTTTACAAATGGAGGTTTTTTGGTGATCACCATTATTTTTATCTCCAAATCCATAACCAAAGCAAGAATTGAATATGAGCAGTTAATGGAGTTGAATACAAATAGTATTAGGCCCTTAACATTTGACCCAAACTGTAAACTCTACCAGCTATCCAGTAGGGAAATCGAAATTGCGCAGTTAATCCGACAAGGTTTTAAATATAAATTGATCGGGGAAACCTTATTTATTTCAGAGAGAACAGTAAGCAAACACGTTCAGAATATTTTTGAAAAAGTGCGGGTAACAAACAAAGTAGAACTCCTTAACAAATTGGATCAATAACACCTCAATTACCTTATCTTATCAAAAAAGGCCAAATTTAGACTACAAAATACGTCTTTTTACGTAGTAGTTTAGTATAAATAGCGTATTGTCCAAGCCTCATTATATCCTCAAATTTGTTTAAGTATTCACTAATAAAATTTCTATGAGAGAATTTATGACTGACCTGAAAGCTGCATGGGATCATGAGCTTCAGAAAATTCAAGCAAATGAAGAACATAGGGTTAAGATCTGTGAAGCGGCGCTTTGCATATCCCGAAAAGCACTGGCTGACCTTCGTATCCATCTATTAAAAATAAAATTCAAGAACAAGGAAGAAGAGATATGGTTTTTCAAGGAAGCCAAACCTGATATGTTAAGCAAATTGATCTATTATGACAAACTGTATCATTTAGAACTAAGAAGACCTGTAGGCAGGGAAAAATTAGTCCGTAAATATCTTGAAGCTGAAATGATGTACCTGGAACGCAGCTATGAAACTTATACAGAATTTTATCTGTATTTAAGAACAGGGCAAACCCTCCATGATGAGCGATACTTTACAAGAAGCCAACCGTGTAGTTATAATGATTGCATAGCAAACCGGTTTGATGCTGACCCTAATTTGTCTACCGGATACGATTGCAAAATTGCCAAAATTATGGCACATGATCTATTGCTATCCTATTTGGATAAAGAAATTCTGAACAGTACCAAAGTGTACAAAAAGCCTGTCCCAATCTTTCCCAAAGAATCTCAATGTTTCTAATACATATTCGACACCTGTTTTTGATTTTTATATTTGAGGTGTTCAAACCTTTTTAACTAATTGTATCATAATTAGTTACATCAATAAAATTTGGGACAATTTGACCCTGTTTGACCCTGGTTTGAAGCTGATAATGATGTTTTAGAATACCTAATCATCACAAAGAATATCAAACAGAGAAATAGTATGAAAACAGCAAACAGTTTTGAAAGGAAGTGGAAAGGCCTCGTCTG
>JBDNGV010000066.1:0-6205 GCA_041689125.1 Daejeonella sp. | reverse complement strand
TCTTAGTAAAATGAATGGCGGTATAGCAATACCATCCGTCAGGATCGTCTTCAAGTGTTTTTATATTTCCCCAGGTCTTTCCTTCATCCCTTGAAATTCCAATGTTAAACGGCGTCCGCTTTTGATCCTGTCCATTCTTGTTCCAAACCATCACTAAGTCACCTGTAGACGGAATTCTGGTTATAGAGGCAGGGGAAAGGGGAGATTTAATATTACTTGGCTCAATTTGACTCCATGTTTCTCCCCTATCTTTAGAATACGACAACTGTTGAAGCCCGCCGCTGGCCCGGATAAACATCATAATGGTACCGTCCTTAAGCTCAATTACACCGGGCTCCTGGGTAATTATGCTAGAATTATTAGGAACGGCGGCACTGCATGTCCAGGAAGCACCATTATTATCCGAGTAATAGTTATATATGGTTGCCTTATGCTGCCATTTTCCATTGGATGGCCTGTGCATCGCCACTGGCATCAGAAGCCGTCCGCTTTTCAACTGAACTACCCTATTATTATTCAACACAAAGTATCCCTCCTTATCGGTAATGCATGAAACCGGGTCGCTCCATGTCCGAGCTTCATCGGTTGAGATCCGCATCATCGGCATACAATCTTCTTCCGAATTTTTTCGAGCATAGAATAACGCGATGGTGCCATTATTTAGCCTGAGCAAGGAGACCGACATTACATTCATCTTACCCTCCTGCTTTACAACCAGCTCGTCCTCCGCACTCCATGTTTTCCCCTTATCAGCCGAATAACGGCTGGCCAGATAGCCATTACCAAAATCACTGCCGGAGGAGCCTGAAAAATGACTATAGATAAATAGGATTTTACCGTTTCTCAGGGTAACGAAATCCCCTTCACTATTCCGCGGATTGTTATCTCCCGGATTAAGTTTGAGAACTACATTCTTAGAAGCACCTTCATTGCCCGCAGGGAGCACCCTGCAGCCCGAAAAAACCGCTATTAAACCGATAACAGCAATTAGTTTAATTATTTTGATCATATTTTTCAATAGAGTATCATGTTTAATTATAAATCCATTTCAAGCTTAACCGTCTTACATAAGAGCTTGGTAATCCCGCTCTCACGCCGTAGTTTTATAATAATTCATATTATTTATTTAAAGTTGTATTCAAATTGAAATAAAACAAATTCAACTACTGATTGGACGTCAGTTTTTATCTTTTATATGGATTGAATACCATTTTCTCCTAATTGGGAGTCAAAAAGTTTAAGAGAAAAATTAATTCTCATTCAGGAAATAATTTTAATGCTTAATAACCTGGATTTTGTACAACTTTCGGCTCTATACTTATGGTGGCTTCTGGAATAGGCCATAATAATAAATGATTCTTGCCAACCTGGCTCTGAAGTGAGGGGACCAACTCGAAAGCCTTGCCAAATCTTAATAAATCCCACCAGTAGTGTCCTTCGAAAGCGGTTTCCAATAGCTTCTCTCTCAGAATTGCTACATCATTCTGTTCTTTCGTACCGTTTCTAAAAACAAACTCAGGATAATGAGTTCCATAAGCACGCTGTCTGACTTTGTTGATATCAGAGGAGGGATCCTGACCTAACGCATTTTTTGCTTCGGCTTTCATTAATAGGATGTCCCCATACCTATATATTACATAATCATCAAACCACAATCTTTGCCCTGCGATAATAACACCAGGAAACTTAGTCTGTATTGTTACATAGTGAGTTTTTACTCCCGCCGGAAATCCCCCTCTAAATACAAAGATTTCTTTAAAAGTGACATCTCTGCGTTGATCCTTATCGGGGATAAATTGGCTGCGTATATGAGGCTGAACCCCAAGGAAGGAAAATCCTGTTCCACCAGTAAGAACCGCTTTAGTAGCATCATCCATCTCTCTACTAGCGGGCATTGTTTGAGGGTGTAAAAAGCTCTGATTATAAGGCAAGGATTCTCCTGGCTCTAGATCCCTGTATCTTACAGCAAAAATAATTTCTTTATTGCCTTTGTTAGTATAAGCAAATACGCTGGCAAAATTGGCCAACAAGGAGACATCACTGGTTTCAATGTCGTTCAATGCATTTAGTGCTGTAGTAAAATCGGCATTCCCTCCATTCAATCTTTTACCTGTCCATAAATAAACATCTGCTTTTAGTGCATTCGCAGCAGGTTTTGACCAGATAAACCTGCCAGAAGGAAAATTGTTATTCGGAAACAGGGTAACGGCGTTATCTATATCCTTTTTAATGAAGATGAATATCTGTTCTACAGTTGCTTTTTCCCGCTGATCAGACTCAGAATAGCCTTCAGAAGGGATATCCACAAGCGGAACACCACCCCAGGTTCTGACCATAACGAAATAACAATATGCCCTCATTAAATGAGCCTGCGCCAGTATGTTATTTTTATTTGCTTCAGATGCAAATTTGATAGTTGGAACATATTTCAGAATTAAATTTGCATCATGGATAACAGTGTACATACCTAACCAGGTAGGCAAGGGCGAGGTTGCATCTAAGATATTGTTATACAAGGGGCCTTGGTCAACGGGTACACCTCCAACGCTGCTGCCAAAAGTATTACTTCTCATTTCTCCCCAAGAAAACAGGTTATTTGTCCGGAGTCGAAATCTTGCATACATTCCATATAATGCTCCGTTTGCATCGTTCTCTGTTTTCCAGAAAGAAATACTAGAAATCTGACTTATCGGTTCTAACTTAAGATCCTCCGTACAAGAATGAATCGAGAAAAAAACGATTGAAAATAATATCAGTATTTTATGTAATTTTTTCATAATTATTAATATTTAGCAGCATTTTTAATGTAACATTGATTGATCGTGATTTAACATTATTGGCATTAAAGTGTAATATTTAAACCAACGGCGAGGTTTCTGGGTATAGGGTATCTGCCATTGTCTTGGCCTCCGTCTTCAGGATTTAATCCCGAAAATTTAGTGAAATAATGTAAATTATTACCGGTCACATTAACTCTTAAACCAGCTATTTTAGCCTTTTGGAGAAGATTCTGTGGCAAATCATAGGATAATGTCAATTCCCGGATAGCCAGGAAATCACCTCTTTCATAAAACATTGTGTTACCCCCCGCCGCTCTGAACAGTTTATTCTTTACCTGCTGGTCAGCATAAACAAATTGAGGTATATCTGTAACATCGCCCTGCTTTTGCCATGATCTGAGAAGCTCAGCCGATAACCCATTATCCCCTTGAAACTGGCCAATCAAAGAAGCTCTTGTGTAATTAAAAATTGTATGACCTGATGTAAAATCTGTACGGACAGTAAGACTTATGTTTTTATAGCTGAATGAATTGGAAAAACCACCAGTAACCGTAGGATAAATATTTCCGGCATAAACCCGGTCACGTAAATCAATGATATTATTTCCATCTAAATCTGCCAAATTAACATCTCCTCCGTAAAGCTTCTTATCAGCAATGAGAGTCAACGCATCAATGGGAGCCTTAGCAGCTTCCGCGTCAGTAGCATAAACACCCAGCATCTTATAAGTATAATAATCACCCATCCTGCCACCTTCCTGCAAACCACCTTTCCAAGCATATTCGCCTAATTTCTCATCCCATACATTAACTCCTCCAATCCGGTTATTTGCAACACCATTAAAAGGAAGCTTAAGTATTTTATTGGAGACTTTTGAAAAATTAAAAGAAACATTCCATTGAAAAGCAGATGACACAGGCATAATTCTGGTACTTAGTTCAATTTCAACTCCTTTGTTTTCCAGGCTCCCTAAATTTGTCAATGTGCTAGAAAAACCGGTAGAATGAGGTAAGGCAAAATTTGCCAATAAATTATCGGTTACCCGTCGGTAGACGTCAAACATAATGTTTACTCTATTATCGAAAACCCCTAAGTCCGCACCTAAATTGAGAGTTTTAGATCGCTCCCATTGGAGTGCAGGATTAGCCATTACTGTATTTTGTATAGCCCCAAAGCCCCCATACAGAGCTCCCACAGCGTATTGACCTTGTGCCGTATATGGACCAAGGCCACTTATGTTACCGTTAACCCCGTAACTCCCTCTTAATTTCAATTCAAGCAGATTATCCGGAAACATGCTCCAAAATTCTTCCTTATGCAGATTCCATCCCACAGAAACCCCTGGAAATAATCCCCATTTATAATCATCTCCCAAATTGGAAGCTCCGTCATATCTGGCAGTCAGAGACAGAAGATATTTTTGGTTAAAATCATAATTGATCCTTCCAAAATATCCATAAATTAACTGCTCAGATGCTGCACCGCTAACAGATAAGGGTAAAGCTGATGCATTTAAGGTTGGGATTAAATCGGTTGCAGCATCCCTCCCGCTTGCGCTTAAACTGTTCGAAGCGGATCCGAAATAAGAGAATCCTGCTTTAGCTTCTAAATTATGTGCACCATTAAATGATTTAATATAGGTAAGTACTGCATCAGCCTGCTTTTGTGAGTATTTAGAAAAGGAACCACTGGCAGTACGGGCAACATTGTAAGCTAAAGGTCCGTTCCAGAAGGCTTGTTGAAAACTTCTGGCATCGCTGGTTGTTTGCCATAATGAAATCTGCGGATCAAATGACAAACCGGGTAATATTTTCCATTGAGCTCCAAAAGCCATGGTTAAATCATCTCCGACATTGCTTCTTTCTACAGTATTTAAATGATACTCATTATTTCCCATACTTGAATTTTGACCCGGAGCAAGAGTTCCGTCTTCAAATTTATACTTGGCAGTTGGAGGTAAACCAATTGACCTTCCAAACGTACTTGTGCCGGTTGGATTATTATCTTGACTATTAAAATACATTAAACGTCCAAAAATCCTTAAGTTATCCCTTATTTCAATGTCTCCGTTTAAATGTCCGGTAAGCCGTTTAAAGTTTGTGGTAATAACGATCCCATCATTATTTAGATATCCCAGCCCGGCACTAAAAGTTCCCTTTTCAGTACCACCTGAAGCCGCTATAGTGTGATTTTCTGAAACTCCTGTACGGAATAGAGTATTTTGAAAATCAAAATCGTTAAAAATAATGGTCCTCGTTGGGTCAATAGGATCAGGCATGCTTTGCCAACCCTCATTTAGTTTATGTTTATTTTGATCGTTAAGATATTGAGTAGTGTAAGCAGTATTGTTTGTAAGATCATTTCCTGTACCGGCGCTACTCGCCGCAGTAAGTATATTAAGCTGTGCCGGTCTATTTCCCAAAGTTGCAGAACGCTGTATTCCCAACCTTTGATAGTAAATATAATCTCTTGCATTAAGAAGATCATATTGTTCAACATTATTAGAAACTATCATATCGTATCTATAATCAATCTGGGTTTTACCAGATTTTCCGGATTTGGTAACAATAATAACAACACCGTTAGAAGCCCGGGCACCATAAATGGAAGTCGCAGCAGCGTCCTTTAATACCTGCATAGACTCAACATCTGCTTGATTCACGTTATTTATATTGCTTCGGATAATGCCATCCACAATATATAGAGGAGCAGCACCATCAGGGTTGTTAATTGAAGTACCCCCACGAACTATTATGCGAGGAGCTGCGCCAGGCATACCGGTAGTAGTTTGAACCCTTACCCCAGACACGCTGCCCTGCAATGCTGAAGCAACGTTCGGATAAACAACATTTGCCAAGACTTTGGGGTCAACCTTAGAAATAGAAGTTGAGACAGTTTCCCTTGATTGAGAGCCATACCCTACCACAACAACTTCTGCCATACTGGCAACATCATCTATAAGCGTTATACTAATTACGTTCCTGCCACCAACAGCTTCCTCCTGCATTTGCATCCCGATGAACGTAAACACCAATATTCCGTTTGCATCAGGCAGATTAATTGAATATTTACCGTTTTGATCCGTGCTCACGCCGGCCGAACCATTTTTTAATTTAACACTTACTCCGGGAAGGACTTCCCCCCGTATGTCTTTAACGGTGCCTGTAACAGATGTTTGCGCATACGCACTGGAGCAAAACAAAAGAATTAAGGCGATGCAATAGGGTAATGATTTTTTCATAATATTTCTCTAATTAGTTTTTATTGTCAATTAATAAAAATATGTACTACATATTTCAATATTAATAATTATAATTTTATAAAACAAACTTTTTTTAAAAAAAAGTATTACATATTAATATCAGTTTAATTATTATAAATTTGTGCCTCTAATCATCTATAATAATAATGTATGTCTTTAAAT
>JBDNGV010000065.1:0-1560 GCA_041689125.1 Daejeonella sp. | reverse complement strand
TGAGTCCGGGGAAAGGAAAATTATCTCTGACTGGAAATTTGGGAGAGGTAATGAAAGAATCTGCAACCATTGCAATGGCCTACCTTCGTGCAAATGCTTCAAAATTCAACATCGATCACAGAGTGTTTGAGCATTGGGATGTTCATGTACATGTTCCCGCCGGTGCAACGCCAAAAGATGGTCCTTCTGCAGGCATTACTATGCTTACTGCATTGACATCGGCATTTACACAGCACAAAGTAAAACCTCATCTGGCTATGACCGGTGAAATTACACTTCGTGGCAAGGTATTACCTGTTGGGGGTATCAAGGAAAAGATCCTGGCTGCAAAAAGAGCTAATATAAAGGAAATAATACTCTCTAAATCAAATAGAAAGGATATCCTGGAAATCAAGGAAGATTATATTAGGGATATGCAATTTCATTATGTCAGTGAAATGAAAGAGGTTATTGAACTGGCATTAGTTAAGGATAAGGTGAAGGATGCACTTGATCTGACTTTAAAGGAATCAGTCCCGGTAGAATTAAAATAATTATATTTTTTTGAAAGGATATATTAATTTTATTGGTATTTAATCCGACCTTATCTAGAGAAAATAAAGATAATATACACTCCATTATTTTTTATTGCCTGTATTTTGATGACAGGCTTAGCTTATGGACAGGAATTCAAACTGCAATCTTCTGAAGATGTAAGTTTAAAGCTTCCTTCAGGAGATGAAAGACGCGCCCAGAATGTCTTTGTTGAATTAGGCGGGCAGGGCTTATTGTTTACCGCCAATTATGATTCTCGGTTTTCCAATCGCAGGGATGGCCTAGGAGGCAGGATAGGCATAGGTTATATCGCAAGCGACGGTGACAATGCAACAACAGTTCCATTATCATTAAATTACCTGCTGGGCAAAGGAAAACATTTTTTCGAAATCGGACTGGGTGCCACACTCCTCGCTACCGGCGGAAATGAGGATACCTTCTTTTTCAATAACAACTCAAGTAAGGTTATTGGAACTATGAGTTTTGCCTACATGTTACAACCTGTTGACAGTGGATTTTCTTTAAGGGTGGGGCTTACTCCGGTTTTTAATACAAGTTTCTTCATCCCATATTTTGGAGGATTAAGTTTGGGCTACACTTTTTAATCCTCAAAATATCCTTATTATTGGAAAAGCTTATTATAAATTTCCCGTACTAAGCAATTGAATTCGAATCCTATCGTTTCAATCAAAATTATTTTCGGACCAGGCAATATTAAAAGCTAATTACTAATGAAGATACCATTTTGCTTATTTTTGATCCTTGCTCCATTCTTATTTTCCTGCCCAGCTTCTGCTCAGCAATCCAAATATCAGGCAGAGGATTTGCGAATGAAACTTCCATCAGGCAGCGGAGAAAAGGCCCGGACTATATTTTTCGAATTAGGTGGTCAAGGACTTCAATATTCAGTTAATTATGACACACGTTTTTCAGATCGCAGAAACGGATTTGGAGGCAGACTTGGTTTAGGATATATTTCATTAAAAGGGAGGTAGGCCGCAACTATTCCCGTCTCATTGAACTACC
>JBDNGV010000064.1:0-7574 GCA_041689125.1 Daejeonella sp. | reverse complement strand
TTCCTTTAGTTGCTGGGGTTGCTTCACCCGAAAGAATTGCGTCTCTTGCACCAGTTCTGATACCTTTTCCAAAACGGTCAATTGTACGTGCGAAAAATATCCAAAGTGGATAAACAAAAATAGCCATCATTGGTTTTGAGATGGCGCTAAAAGCATAGCCAATTTGCACAAACGGAACTCGTTTGCCATTATTGTCTGAAAGTTTACCAAAATAACCTTTACTTAATCCTGCTGTAGCTTCTGCAACACCTTCTAATATTCCGATAAGCACAATTGAAAAACCAATTGTTTTCAAATAAATCGGCATAATCGGATAGAGCATTTCACTTGCTGTGTCTGTAAACAAACTAACTAATGATAAAATCCAAACTGTCCGAGTAACGTTTTTCAAAATTTGTAGTTGATTGGTATTAAGTTGAATGATTGCATTATTATTTTTAAGTTTACCTATAACAGATTTATAACTCTGTTAAGGCTTGTTAAGCTATTTCTTCATTACCAAATAAGTTTTAGCAAATCTTTTTCCTAGTAATCGCTGTCCTTTTGAATTAAAATGAACTTTATCTCCTTTATCTTTTAAATCTTTTGTTGATATTAAAAACGCATTGTTATCAGTTGAAATATAACTTTCAATTTGTTCATTAATTAGAGAATAATATAATTGGTTATCAGAATAACTTCCAAGCTCTCCTATTAATATAGGTAAATTATTATTATCGATAATTTTTCTAAATTTATCGATTAGAGTTGTTAGACGCATTTTATAAAGTACTACATTTTTTTCATTTGCATCGGCTTCGCCTTGATGCCAAAGAATCCCTTTTACAGTACCATATTTTTTAGCAATATTAACTATCTCTGTAAAATTTGTGAGTAGTTGTACATTTCTATAAGTTGAGTCGCCAATCCATTGACTTATTGAGCTTCCGCCAACTGCTGTAGGAACCAATAAAATTGTAGTACTATCAGGAATATTCTTAAGCAACTCTTTGCCAAAAGACAAACCACAATCTAAACCAGTTCTTGATGGTTCATAAAAGTGCAATGGTTCTTTTGCTAATACTATCTTTCCGCTTTTATTAATAGTCAATATTCTCTCAGAATAAATAGTGTCTTGAGGTTCAATCATTCCACGTCCGGCCATATTTGATTGTCCGGCTAAAATAAATACCCAAGTATTGTTCTTGTTCCCTAAGTTTTTAGGATATATTTCAGTTGTTGGTAAAGTCTGATTACTTATACTTTTTAGATTCTTATTACAAGAAATTAAAATAAAGAATATCGAAACTAAAAGTATTTGTTTCATTTTAATCATCATTTTATATTCAACCAACTTCCATATATACATTAAGAAGTATTGCAAAGCTGTTTTGTTGTGCGTTAGTACAAACCTATTTCAGGTGATATTCTTTTCTTAGTTCTTGTAATAGTTTTTGATTCGTTGTAATATAATCTTTCATCGGAAGAGTTCGGGTCGACACGAGCATGGTTTTATAAAACAATATCATATTTACTACTTCGCCCCGATCAAAAGAGGGTAGATTTAATATATCCGCTTTAGTTATTGTATTTCCCGCCCGGTAGCGAGCAATTAGGTTTATGTTATAAGCAGTTTCATCCATTTTACGCAACTCATTCATCCAGTTAAAGTCATAATGCTTCAAAAGAAACGGTTTTATAGGACTGGCAAAGTATTGATATTCTTGTTCATTTCTGTCGCGCACATTATTAATATATACACTCATTTCACCAAACAGTTTTTGAATGTAAGAACTTTTAAAATACCTGAGTGAGCCAGAGCCTTTAAGCTGACTAAGCACGCCGTCTTTCGGTTCAAATGTATAACTGGTAAAAAGATAAAATACTGTAGTATAGGCTGTATAAAATTCTTTGGGTAAATTTGTTAGTGAGCTATCTCTGATATAATTTACAAGATAATCGCAATCTATTTCTTTTCCTAGACGTCCTTCTATTTTTTTGGAAAACACAATAGAGTCAGCATACAACTCATCATACAATGCACTTGCATATTCTTTTTCTCTTTGATGCTCAATGGTATGCTCCAATTGGTATTCTGCCAAAAAACCACAGAATACGGCAAGGAACAACATTAAAAATTCCCAGAAATAAGATTTCCAGTTTTTTTTGTGATGAGGAGCTGCTGGTTCGTGTGCATGATGATGTACTTCCATATTTTCAGTTTCTTGATTAGGGATATTCGTATTAATTTTTGTGTCAGGAATAACTTCTTCAGAGGTGTTTTTCACTTCGCTATTTATCTGACTTTCAAAATGTTCGTCGTCTGAAATATCTGCCATATATTTTGAGTGGTTAAGTTATTAGAGTGATGAAAATATATTATTGAAGTTAAGAACTAAAGTTGAAAATTGAATCTTAGGGTCTTTTTTAAATATCCATTTGTTCATGAAGAATTCTAATTATTTCAACAATATTATTTTGAATTCGGTAGAAAATAATATGAGATTTAACTTTAGATGCTTGATAACCTTTTCGAACATGCTCCATAGATTTTCCTGTAATTGTTTTTTTACAGATAAAATTAATTTCATCAAATATTAGGTTGTAATAATGGTTCGCTTGTTCAACAGACCATTTTTCTACAGTGTAAAGCCATATTTCTTCTAAATCAGAAAGAGCATCTTTACTAATTACATATTGCAGCGGCATTACAAATATTTACTATGAAGTTTTTTTAAATGGACTTTTGGGTCAAAGTTCTTAGCAAAGCCACTTTTTTCACCATGTGCCAAAGCTTTAAAAAGAGCTTTCTTTTTTGTTTCTTCTGCTTCTAAAAGTCTTAAAGCTGTTCTGATAACTTCACTTGCTGAATTGTATTTACCCGAAGATACTTCGGCGGAAATAAAATCCTCAAAATATTCGCCTAATAAAATGGAAGTATTACGAGCCATAAAAATATCTTTTTATAAAAGTACCAATAATTGGTATATTATTAAAATTATTATTTTGATGAATTAAAACGCCAATTAATTTGCTACCAAAAGTATATCAAAGAATGATGAATTTTTTTGTGCGTTTAAAGTAACTGATAGTCCAAAACATCCTACAGATAAAAGAAGAATAAATATTTTATTCATAAATAAGTTTTAACTATTTATCAATTGCTGGACCTTGATACAGATTACCGATTATCTAAATCCAAATTACTGAAGTTAAATTGAAATACAAAAGATGAAGGGCGGAATTCTTAAACCAACACGAGGCATATTAAAATAATACTACCCCAGGTTCTATATCAGCATTTTCAAATGCTTTATCAAATTGATTTTTTATAACTTTTGCAGCTGCAGTTTTTTTCTGTTTCTGTAATGCTTGGTAAAGACCGTACAGTGACCAATGATTATTGGGGTTCTCCTTCAGGTCTTCTTTAAAAATGTCTGCTGCTTTTGATGCGTTACCTGATTGTAATAAAACAGTACCCAAATATTGCCTTGCCGGTAGTAACCAGTCCTTTGGTTCGTTATAGATCATCTTATCCTCATTTACAACGCCCTCACTCAATAAGCGGATAGCAGTAGTAAAATCATTTTGTTTTGCCACAATAATCCCTTCCAATATTTTTACTGCTACTTTAGTTGCATCTGCAGGCGCATTATAAGGTGCCATCACCAACAACATATCTGGCGACTTCATTTTTTCCCGTACGATCTTTAATTCATTGTCAGCCTCTGTAAACTTATTCTTTACTGCAAAAGCCATACCCCTTGCCCAATGCCATAATGTTGAAGAATAAATATGATGTTCATTAACTGGTGGATCATTTAAAATAGCATCCCATTTGCCATATCGGACATTATTAATCGTAGGGGTCATATAAAGATATTGCATGTATGTACCCCCAGGTGCTGGCAAAGACAGATAACTGGTATCAATACTACTGCTGGTTGCTGAGGCCGATTTATTACTATAACTATAATTGGCCATCATCATGGCACAGTTAGTCTGCATATGCAGATTATGTACAAGATAAAGAAGGGCACTATTTTGTACATCGGGGAATAAGGCCAAGTAATTATTATAGCCTTTTACCGACATTTCATTTACCCTAATGCCTTTTGCATATTGTCCGTTTCGTATGTAAATATGTGAGGGCATATGTATCATGTGAGAAACACCAGGCATTAATTTACCTAATATATCCGCACTTGCCATGGCTCTTTTAGAATTTTTAGAGGCTTCAACTGCATGAATATAATAATGATTAGCACCGGGATGGATGCTGTTTATTTTTATAGCGCCTTCTAGCACTGAGAGCAGTTCAGGTGTCCACGGTTTCGCCTCGCCATTGTGTTTCCAATAATCCCAAGGGTGTTGCAGCATAATTGCATCTGCATATAAAGCACATACATCAGCATCCTGCCCAAACCTTTGGTATGCATTTTCCATGGCTGTTGCATATAATTGATTGAGTGATGCCCTGCTAACTGTATTGTTTGCAGTATATCTAAAAGCCATGGCGCCAATCAGCGCTTTTTCTTTTGGACTGCAGTTGTTTTGAAGTGATAGCGCTTTTTGTGCTGCAGCAAAAGCTTCGGGTGTGGCGGTGTAATCAAAGTCGTTGATATTGGGACCATAAGCTAAAGCCTGTGCCCAATAGATCATAGCATTTTTATTATCGAAACGTTCGGCTTTTTTAAAAGAAGCCATAGCCTCTATAACATGAAAGGCATAATACATATTAATACCTTGATTGAAATAAAAACGGGCACTGTCAGCATATGTATCAATATTCCAACGGTAATTACCCCAGCCGGGCAATACGCCGATGCCGTTAGCAAGACTGTCGGCATTAAGTTGTGTCCAATCGGGAGAACATTGTATTACGGACCGGTGTTTATATGCCTCTTCTCTTGAGATGTGTTTGGGCTGTTCATTTATTTTTGAATACCGGAAACCAACTAGTAATATAAAACAGTAAGGTATGATGCAAAAAATAGTTTCGATCTCATAAATACTTATTTAGCAGTTAAAGGGCAAACGTTACAGCTATCCAATAAAAATAGTAAAAACTAATATGAAATGCCGGTATGACCTGTTTTTAGTTGACTTATCCGCTTTTTTGGAGTCAACCTATTTCAGGACGAGATAAATTTTATTACTATTTAATTTGTTTCTTATACATACGTTTATATTCAAAGATTACATTTGGCTTATAAAAATTTGATAGAAACCAATTATCAAATGGCGGAGGTGATTTGAGCAGTAGATCATTTTCTGGGAGCAATCCTTTTTTGTGGTAATCTATTGCGGCTTTATTTGCATTATCGAAATATAATTTCATGGTGTCGATACTTGAAACTGTCCCAACTGGGCCATGCCCGGGGACTAATATTTTTACATTGAGACTTGCAATACTATCTAAATATGTTTTCCATTTATTAGGATCGCCATGCCCTAGCCATGGATGGTTTTGAATAAATAGCAAATCGCCTAGAAAAGCAATTTGTTCTGAAGGGAGATACAAAAAAAGATCGCTTTCTGAGTGCCCTTCACCATAAGACAAAAGCATGATAGTTCGTTTTGTACCATGCAGTATCAGCTGATCATTAAAGGTCATATCGGGAACAATTGCTTTTAGGGAATCATTAGATGTTACAAGAGCTTCATAATAACCCATCCACATGATATTTTCTTCCAACTCATGGGGATTCATTAAAGAAGTATTTTTACTTTTTATTCTTTCAAGTCGAACTGGAGCCGACTTTTTATCATCTGCGATTTCTTCTGGTTGAAATTTTGCAATTAGTTCACGTGTTCTTTTGGTACTGATAATACTAGCCTTATCAAAAACTTGATTACCACCAATATGGTCGTTATGATAATGACTATTTACCACATACTTTACTACATGCCCAGTTAACAGTTGTGAAGCTTTTTTAAGGTCTTCTGCAGCCTCTGGAGTCATAAAAGGATCAAATATTAAAGTGGCATCGCCCAAGTCAACAATACCTGCATTACAAATAGCATAACCGCCATTTTTAGAGACTGCTGCAAATACACCGTCTGCAAGCTTTTGGATTGTAAAATGTTTTGACTGAAAATCTTGTCCCCAAGTGCAAATAGAGATACAAAACACGAACGATTTAAGAAATAGTAGCTTTTTCATTTTATAATAAATTTTAACTTGTAAATCTTGTTACTTAAAAACTTCCTAAATGTATTTCTTTTGTTTCTGTAGAACGAGTTTTGCTTTGTGTAGGCGGTGAATTGATTGAAGGTTCTGCCTAGAACCGCCGTTGATTAAAAAACTGATGTTGAAGATAACAACAAAAAGCTAAATTGATAATGCATTGCTGAACAACCTCGCTATAATCGAGGCAGGCTAATATCTAAAAGCCCCGGTATAGTTAAATGCTAGGGCTTCCTTATTATATTAAACTTCCAAAAAATTATCGAGGCTTGCAGCTATACGACATAATGTTGTGTATAGTGAATTTTCGTCATGCTATTCAAATATCTACACTCACTTCACCTTTCGCAATGTCGATGCAGAATTTATGTTTTCTTAAAAAGTTCAGCCCAATTACACCATCATAATCGGAAGTAATTCCGTGAGATAAAAAGTCATAAACCTGAACTTCGAAATCAGTCTTGATAATTCCTAGACATTCCAGATGTTCAATATCATAAGTTTCAACAACTATAATTCCGTTTGAAGTTTCTATTTCTTGTTCACCCTTACTATTCTTGAGTTCATAACCCGAAAAATATAAAACGTTGCTGTCAATTGTGGTATGTGTTGCTGCTGTGTCAAGAGCAAGTCGAAATTTGAATTTTCCCTCAATAGAAGCGTTCACGATGATAAGATCTACGTCTGTTGAAAGGTCGAAGGGGAAATTTTTCATATCCTTTTCAGTATTCCAATTTTACGATGCTGTTTCAAGTCGCCTGCGAATGCAATAGTAACTGTTGAGTAGTCCGCAGTTTTATCCCTGCCGATGTAACAAACTTCCTTTTTGTCCTTACTGTGGTACAAAACTATACCGCCCAAAACGGATGTGTTTTTCATTTCAGGGTCACCTAAAAGTATCCATTCATCAGGGTACAGCTTTTTAAGTACGTCAAAAGCTATAAATGAGTTGTCCATTGTTGCTTTATTTAGACTGCAAATTTACGAGAAATTATCGAGGTTTAATGTCAATGTTTTGTGTGCACTAATTATGTTAGCAGGCAATCGTCAGTTTGTGAAAAAACTCCTATTGCTAAAATAAATATACACAAAATATTATACTATTCAACAAGGCTTGAAATAAGCCTTTAATACCGATGGAGTCGCAAGTGCTACAACGTACAAAAGTAGATATTGAAAATAAAGGTTCACCCATTAAAAAAGTACATGTGTAATAAACTCTATTGTATCACCACATTTTAAAATAGCCATGTCTGAAAAAAGTAATGTGTGGGTAGGGGAATTTATGCAGTGCATCATAGTAAAACACTCAATACAGTACATCATTGCTAATAATGAACAGCAGTAAAACCTATTAGCACACCTATTGGGTGTTGCTGAACAACCTCGCTGAAATCGAGGCAGG
>JBDNGV010000063.1:0-3686 GCA_041689125.1 Daejeonella sp. | reverse complement strand
TTTGAAACAGATTCCTCTTCGTGCCTCATTCGGAATGACGTCCAACTACCGTCATTTCGAACACGCAAGTAATATGATTCCATTTACAAAAATTTAAATGCGCGGAGAAATCTGTTGAAATGAACTTAACGATTTGAATGAAAGATTAAACCCAAAGGAATTAGGCTCTTTGAAACAGATTCCTCTTCGTGCCTCATTCGGAATGACGTAGAATTGTTTGGATAAATCGCAACTCAAGACTCCCATTCAAAATATTGTACTACTTTTTATACAACAGAAATATCGCTGGTCTTTTGTGGAGTTCCGGAATTTTATTCTTCCAATCTTTGATGCTTTTGGTTTGAATAAATTCATCTTCCGAGTTCAGATCGCAGGCAATACAAAGTTTTGTTTCAGCTTTACAACTCCGCAGGATCTCCTCCAGCATCGGATTATTACGAAACGGAGTTTCAATAAATAACTGCGTTTGACTATGCCTTTCTGCCAATGCTTCGAGCTCTTTGATTCTACTTGCCCTTTGTACTTTATCAATGGGCAAATAACCATGAAATGTAAAACTTTGTCCGCTGAAACCTGAAGCCATTAATGCCAATAATATAGAACTGGGACCAACCAATGGAATCACTTTAATTCCCTTTTGATGAGCCAGTGCAACAATTTCAGCACCGGGATCGGCAACACCCGGGCACCCTGCTTCACTCATTAGACCAACATCTTTTCCGGCCAAAAGCCCTTTGAAGAACTCGTTTAAATTACCATCGCGCTGATGCTTCCCATAATCATGGATGGTAAGTTCACTCTGAGGAATCATTAAACCTGCCTCTTTTAGAAACCTGCGTGCGGTTTTGCTATTCTCAACAATATACTCGTCTATATGATTAATCGTTTCTACTAAATAGGGAGTGAACGACTTTGCAGAAGCATTTTCTGTTAGAGGGACAGGAATTAGATAAAGCGAGCCAGGTTGCATATTTAGTTTTTGGTACAAATTAAAACAAATTCTGCTCAATTGAGTTATATGAGTGGAATAGCATAAAACCTGGATTTCATACATTTCGTCTAAAACGAGTTTACGTAATAATTTAATTACAATACAACCTTTAACAAAATTTTATACTCTTACTTATAAGATCACACAAATTAAATTTTAGGAGCTATGAAAGCGAACATCAAATTCCCGGAATATTTGGCTGGACTATTATTATTCCTGTCATTTCTATTGCCGGCACAGGTAAAGGCTCAGTATGACGACATCACTCTTGAAACATTTTACGAGGAACTTTCCCCATATGGGGCATAGATTAATGACCCTCAATATGGTTATGTATGGCGCCCTAATGTAGATCAGGATGATTTTAGGCCATATTACACTAATGGGCGTTGGGAAATGACTAGATATGGAAATACTTGGGTATCTGATTATGAATGGGGTTGGGCACCATTCCATTATGGTCGTTGGCAACACAGCAACCGTAGAGGATGGCTTTGGGTTCCGGATACCAGATAGGGACCGGCATGGGTTAGCTGGAGAAGTGGTGGTGGTTATTATGGCTGGGCTCCATTGGGCCCGGGCATCAATATTAATATTAGATCAAGGATCCCGGATTATTACTGGGTATTTGTACCGCAGCGAAATATCTATTATGACAGGTATCCACGTTATGATAGATACAGAAACAGGAATATTTACAACAATACGATCATTATTAACAATACTTATGTGTATAACCGGAACAGGTATTATACCGGTCCAAGGGTTGATGAAATCAGAAGAGTGACCCGCCAGCCGGTTAGAATTAATGATGTCAGGGATAATAGGCCGACAAATTATGGAAGTGACAGAAACGATAGGCCACAGGTAAATAGAACGCCCGACAGAGGCGGCAATCCGGGACAGAATCCACGTCCGGACCGTCCAATTGATAATTCAGGAGGCAGAGGAGCGGTAAGCGGAAGAGGAACAGAGCCTGTGATTGGTAATTCGGGGAACCGGGGAGCAGTACGACCTGAAAGTAGACAAATTCCGGCATCATCTCAGAGATCAGGAAGAACTTATGATAATCAGGATAACAGAGGAAGCCAAATAAATCAGGGAGGACAAGGTTCTATAATAACTGAGCGTCAGCAGGAGCAGACTCGTCAGCCACAGGTTCAAGCCCCAAGAGAACAAAGGCGGGAACGTGTGGGGCAAGCAACACCTCAGTCTCAGACTCCCGAACGGGTTCAGAGAAACGCACCGCAAGAACGGCAAGCACTAGCTCCGGAACGGGTTCAAAGAAGCGATCCTCAGGAACGGCAAGCACCAGCTTCTGAAAGGATTCAAAGAAGTGCACCACAAGATCGCCAAGATCCTGCACAAAGCAGGCAGAGTTCAGAAGTAAGAGAAAATTCTTCTTCAGAACAAGAGAATAGCAGAGGAGGTCAGAACAGGCCATCCCGAGGTAACTAAACAAAAAAACCGGCTAATTGGCCGGTTTTTTTGTTTCATGTTATTTCAATTTACTAAGCGCAACCCGCATCCTGGGGATCATTTGCTCGATATCTTCAAGAGAGCATCCTCCTACAGAAGCTCTGAACCAATTTACACCGCTATCTGTACCAAACGCTGAAAATGGTACAATACCCAATTTGGCTTCTTTTATTAGGTAGGAATTAACTGCTGCACTATCTCCTAAAACTTCTCCTTCAGGCGTAGTTTTACCTATATAATCTACTTTTACAGTTAAGTAGATTGCACCCATCGGATTGATTGCATCTACCGCAAAGCCATCCGCTTTTAGCTGAGCCATACCCTTATAAAGAGTATCCAAGCTTTTCTGAACTTTTGATTTAAAAGTTGTCAGGTACTTGTTTAATTCGACAGTTTGTGTTAAAAATTTCGCAGTTGCCACCTGCTCAGGCTTAGGCGCCCAGGCACCAACATGCCCAACAATCGTCTTCATTTTGTCAATCACATTTTCCGGACCGAAAGCCCAGCCCACACGTACACCGGTAGCAGCAAGGCACTTGGAAATGCCATCAATATAGATTACCCTGTCTTTCAATTCGGGCCTTAAAGTAACCGGATCAAAATGAAACTGATCACCAAAGGTCAGAAGGGAATAGATCTGATCATACATAATATAAAGCGGCTTTTCATCAGATCCACGGCTCGCATTCTCGGCAATTACTAAGTCACAGATCTCTTCCAAATCCTTTTTGGCAAACATAGTACCGGTTGGGTTGAGCGGTGAACATAAGGCCAATAATGTAGCTCCCTTTAAGTATGGACGGATATCATCAGCTGTTGGCATAAAGTTATTCTCCGCTGAAGTCTTAACCGCTATCTGTGTTGCTCCTGTAAAACGGCAATAATGATTGTTATTCCAAGAGGGAGTAGGGTAAATCACCTTATCTCCTGGATCTACCAATGCCATATAGGTTCCATAGATCAATGGACGTGATCCACCGGCAACCAGAATTTGTTTACTGGTATAGGATAAACCGAAACGCTCCAGTAAAAAAGCTGAAATATTTTCACGCAATATAGCTACCCCTTCGGCAGGTGGATAATTAGTCTGGTTTGCTTGATATGCGTCAATAATTCCATTTTTCAGCTCATCAGGGATCGGGAAAATGTTTGAATCAAAATCTCCGATAGTTAGGTTGGCAATTTGTTCACCTTTACTTTTCAGTTCATTAATCTG
>JBDNGV010000062.1:0-3302 GCA_041689125.1 Daejeonella sp. | reverse complement strand
CTGTCCCAAAGGGATGCATTAGCATTTTCAGTGGTGTCCTACTAAATGTCAAATTAGTATTTCATTGTCTTGATTCTTGATTCTTGATTCTGGGTCTTGATTCTTTGCTTTTGAATCTTGGCTCTTGGTTCAGTTATCAATGATTTGTATTTATTAGCAAGTGACTGACAAATTTAACTTACATGATACCCAAGTAAATTCGTAAGTCTGAAAACATAGTATCAAATGAACAAGGATTCAATCTCAATACTCAATACTCACTACTCAATTAATCTTAATCAATCCTTCTCCCGCCGGCACTTCCATTGACACTTTCTTTATATTATTATCATAGGTAAAATTGCGGATTGACTTTCCATTCAAAAGAACAGATTTAGGTTTTGATGCTGATGATATACTCAGTTTAGCTGTCTTTCCAACTGCATATTTAATTCCATCTACCGACCACTCAAAAGTTAAAACTTCTGATGAATTCAATGCTTTTGAAGCACTCTTATTAATGAAACTTGTTGCCAGCGCAACAAAATCTCTGTCTTCGCTCCATGTCATGGATGCAGCATCTGTCTCCTTACCACCAGTTTGATAAACTTTACCAGGCTTTGTACTGAAAGCGAATTTCTTTCCTGATGCAACACCACTTACATATCCATCTCCTTCTTCGGTAATCACGTCAGAAACACCATTACTTCCGTCGGTGGTTATAAGATTAGCCATTACAAGCGGCTCCCTGTTCATTGTGCTGGCAGATACCTTTAACATTCCTTCCTTCTTCAAATGACGCACACGCTGCAGGGTATAAAGATAATGCGGGGTTTCCTCTGCTTCTGTTGCAACATTTTTTGGTGAGAGGTGCATGAAATTAAGTGTCACTCCAGCCTTTGTGATATTGGAAACATCTTTTCCTGCCTTGATATGCTCAAGTTCTGCAGTCTGATAAAGCAGAGTTACCTTTGCATCCTTCTCAGATGGGATTGCAGTATCCAGCATAAGCAAGGTGCGTGGCTTGATAAACAATACATTCCGACTCAGATCTTTCACTTTATCAAAATAAATACGTCCGATATTGCCTGAAGAAAATGCTGCATCTTTTCCATCTAGGAAATTGGCAATGTATGCATGATCATCAAAACCTGGGGCATGATAAAGATGGTCACCTGTACGCTGACTCTGCTCATTTCCATCGATTAGTATTGTAGAATGTGCAACCGGCTGAATCAGTTTTGACTGATAGATCGGATCATCATAATAAGTAGAGTTTTTGAGATGACGTTCTTCAATAAACAAAACGCCTTTATCTGCTAACCAGATACTTCCCTGATCGATATGCTGGTGGTTATAAAATGCCCCGGTGCGCATAACGAATGAAAAATCATTCTTCTCCCATCCGCTTTTAAATACGGTAGTACCAACCTCTCTGAAAACTTTTACCGGATTTTCATCAAACGGACTGTCCTCGGGAATATTTTTTGTGTTGAAAATCACATCTTCATAGGTTTCAGAGGTTTTCATATAATTATAAAACCAGCTCAACCGTGGTTCTCTTCTTTTTTCAAGAAGAAAACTCCAGAAAGTGGCAGGCACCATTGCACCACCAGAATCACCATATTCAAACCAAAGCTTGTCTTTGATTAGTCCGCCCCAAATGAATTCGTTGTAACTACCAACTAATGGAGCTGTTAGATCAATATTAAAAACATTATTAAGTGAGGGAAGGCTATAGGCCATATTGGAGAATGAATAACTGTTATATCCATATCCTTCGCCCCAGGCACCGTCCTTCTGGTCAATTACCCGATTTATAAAGCGGTAATATTTTATCAGTCCACCTGTAAAATATGGTTCAAGATTTTCAGTTTCAGGACCATCTGCATATACTACAGCCATATTCATTAAAGATCCACCTAAAATCATTGCTAGCCAATTCGAGGTAGCCGCAGTAATATCATCATTGTAAACATAGGTTCTGTGGGCACCATCAACGATATTGGCCATAATTGCTTTACGGATAATACTGCTCTCTGCAGGTGTCATCACATCATAGGTCAGGTCATATGCCTCGGCAACACGATGCGACCAACTCCCTGTACGATGTTCGCTATAACGGCCACGATTTGTTTGCCAAGGATGTGTCCAGTTTGGCCAACCTGCAATCTTAACCAGAACATCCTTGACATAAATACCCGCTTCCTTATCACCATGAAAAGCATAAGCTCTGGCATTTAAACGAAGGGCTTCGCCAGAATTATAAATTTTATCCCCCCATGCTGACCAAGTAGGAAGCCAATCCTCTTTCGGAAACTGGTCAAGATCAAAAATCAGGTCACTAACTGGATTTTTTTCACGCTGAGTTTTCGCATTCTTAAGAATCTCTTCATATACTTTACTAAACTCTGGTTGTTTGATTTTTACATCCAGTTCTTTCTTCTTTTCAGCATCAAACAATAAGCGAGGATGTTTTCCTGCCATATTCTGTGGAGCAATGTGAATGGTAAATTCTGTATGAGCCAGTTCTTTTGTACCATCTATCGCTTTTATTTTCCCAACATAAAGTCCTTCCGGGAAAGTAAGCTTCATAGGCTTTATTGACCAATCATTACCTAATTTAATTAAATCACCTTTAAAGAAAGATTTAGACTGATCTGAAAATGAAACAATTTCAAGGTTTACATTTTTAGCATCCAGCGGCCATTGGCCGTTTAAAATGAAGTCATCTCCAACGGAATAATGCTTTTTCGGAATGTATTGAGCATATTCCGGCAATTTATACATCTCAGGAGTACTGAAACGGAAAGCTGTTTCGCGGGCGGCAGAGAAAGCAATGTCATCAATACCAAAATAGATTGGCATATCCGGATCTGCTGAAGGGAATTTAGTTATAAAGGCTAATGCATAAATTTTAACCTTGTCTTTACCGGAAATCTTAGGATTCTCGGACACCAAATCATTAAAACTAACAGAAACTGTTACCCACTTATTCCTTTCGGGATTATTGATGGTATAGTCCAGTTTTCCAAGGTTTCCAGCAGCAAACCTTACTTTATAATATTCAGAAGGTGTATTTGATTTCAGATAATATCTGAATTTGACTATTGAACCGGGCACCAAATACATGTCGAGTAGTTTATGTGCACCGGCATAAGCATCCACATTAGTAAAGGCTAGTACCTTTTGTACCACCGAAATGTTTGGATCTCCAGGAACCATTTCATTAGGGCGAAAATCCATATTATAGGCAATATCTTGCCAGTGAGGGTATGATGCCCAAGCTCCCAACTCGCGATCCTCGAAATTTTCGTTATAGG
>JBDNGV010000061.1:0-6168 GCA_041689125.1 Daejeonella sp. | reverse complement strand
AATCGTATTAGGGCTGGCAGTTACTGGATTAACGGCTTGCAACAATTTTGAAAAAGGTGAAGGGGATATGTTGTACAAGATCCACACTGACAAATCTGGCGAAAAAATTAAAGAAGGTGATTTTGTAGCTTTTAAAGCAATTGAAAAAACTGAAGGCGATTCAGTTTTATACAGTTCTTATGATTATGACCGTCCGTCTTTATTAGTCAAAGAAAAATCTGTATTCAAAGGTGACCTTTTTGCAGCACTTGGTCTTTTAAGTGAAGGTGACAGCGCGACCTTTAAAATCAATATTGATTCAATGGTTCAAAAGATGGGTCGTCCACAACCTTCAGATACCACTAAGAAATACTTGGTTTACACCATTAAAATTGACAAAGTAATTCCAAAAGGTTCATTAAATGATAGTCTTTTCCGCGGAAAGATTGACGAGTTTCTGAAAGTAGAAATGGAGCAGGCTAAAACTGCAGAAGTTGCAAAAGTTAAGGCTTATGTTTCCTCAAAAAGTCTGAAACCGAAAGTTACTGCTTCAGGATTGAATTACATAATATCAAAAGAAGGTGCCGGAGCAAAAGCTAATCCTGGTGATACAGTAGTTGTGAACTATACCGGTATGTTTTTAAGTGGGAAAGTATTTGATACCAGCCTCCCTGAAGTTGCCAAGAAAAACGGAACCTTCAACGCTCAGCGTCCATACGAGCCATTGAAACTTCCAGTTGGAATGGGTGGTTCAATTCCAGGATTTGAAGAAGGATTAATGCTTTTAAACAAAGGTGCAAAAGCTACTATCATTCTTCCATCGAAACTGGCTTACGGTGAGCAGGGAAATCAAGGAATTCCTCCATTTTCACCACTTATATTCGAATTGGATGTGATAAACATTATTCCGGGAACAGCGCCTGTAGCTGCTGTGGCTCCCAAACCATAATAATTCTCTTACGAATAAAAAAGCCCTTCCTGAATAAACGGGAAGGGCTTTTTCTATTAGGGCTGGCTGGGTACTAAAACCTGTTATCACTATTCGTAATATGTCTTTGCGAGAGATACTTTATTTTGAAAATATCAATATTTTAAAAGCAATAATACAAATGTCAATGGTAGGAGATACGACTAAGCCCGCCTCCCGGAGGCTAACCTTTACACACAAATATTATGTCATTTTAAAGGCCATCTTTGAATAAAAAACTAAGTTGTGGACGATTTATTGCCACCCTCATTATTTATTTTGAATTTTAAGGGTATGGCGGGGATAAACGTTTGGGTGTACGTGCCAGGACTTTTTGGAACCAATATTCCAAGACCCAAAGTTCTATCTTCAGTGCCTTATCGGAAGATAGGCCTGAACAGATCTCCTATTACCGATTACTGGAAAACGATAAATTTAATATCACTTAAATAAAGACATTGCGCGCGCACCAGCCTAGATTAAATATCCCAGGTTTCTCCTTTAGCTTTTGCGATTTTTCTTCTTTTCCGTTTATCTATCAGCACAAGCAAGGCAGGTAAAAGTGTAAGGTTCGAAATTAATGCGATGATGAGTGTTATCGACAAGAGTAATCCTAGGATCATGGTTCCTCCAAAGGTTGATGCCGTAAAAATCCCAAATCCGAAAAATAGTACTAGTGCGATATAGGTCATACTTACCCCGGTCTCACGGATGGTGTCTGAAATTACCTTAGTTGTTGTGAAATCTGTCGACTGTAATTCTTGCTGATACCTTGTTAGGAAATAAATGGTCTGATCGGATGCAAGTCCGAAAGCAATGGTAAATATCAAAATGGTGGAGGGCTTGAGCGGGATATTGAAAAAGCCCATCAAACCTGCTGTTATAATCAAAGGGATAATATTGGGTAAAAGCGAGATGAACATAATTCTAAGGTCTCTGAACTGGAACAACCTTAGCATTGAAATCAGAAATATAGCAAGCAGGATACTTTCCATCAGGTGTTTCAGCATATAATCTGTTCCTTTCGAGAAAATAATACTCGAACCTGTCAACAATACGTCAAAGCGCTCCGGATTTAGAATTGAATCGATGCGCGGTTTTAATTCCTTCATCAAAACATTCATTCGTTTTGACCCGACATCAGCCATCTGAAAACTTACTCTTGCCACTTGTTTATTGCTGTCGATAAAGCCTTTCAGCATATCACTATTCCCGCCAGAATTTGCAAGATAAGATAGAACAAAGTTCTTCTCCATATCATTCGGGATGCGGAAGAACTGAGGATCTCCATTATAGAAAGCTTGAGAAGCGTATTTTAATGCTTTGTTTAGTGAAACTGAACGCGAAATTTCAGGGTATGCCGAGATCATTTCCTCCATTTTATCCACCTTTTTGATGGTTGATAGATTTAGAACCCCATTCTTTTTCCGGGTATCAATGCTAACTTCTAGCGGTAAAATGCCTTCAAAATTGTTTTCAAAGAACTTCAGATCGCGATTAATTGGAGAGTTTTGAGGGAGATCATCAACCACATAACCGTTTACATTAATCTGCAGCACCCCAAGAAATGAGATCAGGGTAATTACAATGGTAAAAACATAAATCAAACGACTGCGATTATGAACGAGAAAGTCGGTGTTTACAAGTAGCTTGTGTAAGAAACCATTATCATGATCTTCCTGTGGCTTAAGCTTGGGTACAGGAAGATAACTGAAGATGATTGGTATTAGACAAAGGCAGATAAACCAAGTTGCCATTACATTCAAGGCAGCAACAACTCCAAATTCAACTAATAATGCACTACCTGTGTAAAATAAAACTCCAAATCCAATTGCGGCGGTAATATTGGCGATCAGTGTGGTTTCTGATATCCGAAGTATGGTAACGTGCAATGCCTTGTCTTTATCGCCATGCTTTCTCAGTTCATTATGGTATTTATTCAAGAGCAAGATACTATTGGGTATTCCGATGATAACAATCAGAGGAGGAATTAAACCTGTTAGAATCGTGATCTCGTATCCGAACATCACCAGTGTTGCCAGGCTCCAGATCACTCCAACAATTACTAGGATGATTGGGAACAGAACCGGATATAACTTTCTGAAAAACATAAACAGAATTATCGCAGAGACCAGAATGGAAAGACCAAGAAATAATACAAACTCCCTGGATACCAGCTGACTGACTGCTGTCCGGATGAAAGGGAGCCCCGAATAATGTACGTCTACACTGTGTTTTTTACTAAATGCATCCGCTTTTTCCAATATCGTTTTGATAATTGGACCACGCTTAGGCGTGTTTAGGATTTTATGATCGAAGTTAATGGCCATTAATGTCGCATTGCTTTTTTTACTATAGATCAACCCCTCATAAAATGGCAGGTCATAAATGCGGTTTTTAATACTGTCCATCTCAGAATCGCGAAGGACAGTCCCAGCCTTAATTTGCTTTAAAACAAAGCGCTGATTTATGGTATCTTTCTGAAGATCATATAGGTTACCAATAGAAACTACTTGTTTGATTCCTTCAAGTTTTTGCAGTTCTGATGCTAATTCGCTCCAATCATTGAACATTTCTTTGTTCATTAACTTTGGAGAGCTTGTACCCAAAACCATCATATTCCCGTCTTCACCAAACTTGCTTTTAAAATCATTGTAACTTATAAAAGCGGAATCAGTTTGCGGAAGAATTTTGCTACCTGTGTAGGATAATTTAACAAAACTGGCTTTCCATGACATGAACAGAGTTAAAACAAAAAATAATACAAGAATTGGAATCCGGTTGGATAGTATAAATTTGGAAAAGTTATTCCACATGCTGTGCGGTTTAGGATAATGGCAAAAACAGTCCGTAAAACTACAAAAATTCTTAATTTGGACTTGATTAATCTGATAATTCAATATCTGGCAGGAAATTAGAAATAATTGAATCCGACCGTATTAAATTTTAACAATGCATGAAGAAGTTTTTCGATGGATTTACTTTCGCCTTCAAGGGTTTAAAGTACACATTCAAAACCCAGTTGAATTTTAGAGTACATTGTTTTGTTGCTCTTATAATTACAGGACTTTGTTTTTATTTGAACCTTACTACTGCCGAATGGCTCTGGATAATTGCGGCCATATCTATAGTATTAATGGCCGAACTTGCGAATACTGCGATTGAGACTTTGGTTGATCTGGCTTCTCCAGAATACAATTTCAAGGCAGGCATGGTCAAAGATATTGCTGCGGGAATGGTTCTGATCGCATCTTTAATGGCCCTTATAGTCGGAATTCTGATACTTCTTCCAAAGATCATCCATGCTCCATAAAACTAGAGGAATCGTATTTAAAACTACAAACTATTCTGAAAGCAGCGTGGTGGTGCAGGTTTTTACAGAAAAATTTGGTTTACAGTCTTACCTAATCAACGGAATAAAGCGGCCTAAATCAAAGATCAAACTAAACAGTTTGCAACCATTGCATCTTTTAGATATGGTGGTTTATCATAAAACTTCAGGAAATATTCAACGCGTTTCGGAGTTAAGACATTTACCGGTTTTCCTCAGCATCCCCTATGATATTGTAAAAAGTTCGATTACCATGTTTTTAAATGAGGTGCTTTACAAGTCACTTAGGCAACATGAATCAGACGAGGTTCTATTCGAATTTCTTTTTCATGCCATTGAGATTCTTGACAGTATAAGTAAAGGGGTATCAAATTTTCACTTGTATTTTCTACTGAGGTTAAGCCGTTTTCTGGGATTCTATCCCGACACTACTTTAGCCGGCAAAGCTGATTTTTTTGATCTTAAGAACGGTTGTTATTCTAAAATGCAGCCCCCTCACGCCCTGATTGTTGAACAGCCACTAACAGGGCTCTGGACCTCAATTCTGAACGCTAAATTTGACAATTTGGAAGATCTGAAAATTTCTTCAGCTCAAAGAAAACAATTGCTGGAGAAAGTTCTTGAATATTACAGGCTACATGTTGAAGGCTTCGGACAGGTAAGATCACACGAAGTTTTGGAGGAAGTGTTGGCTTGAGACCTCATATCTCAGGCACCAGCCTTGAGGTGTAAATGAATCATTTTCAATTAGTATGGCTTATAACTTATAATCTATCAATAATACTTACAACTCAAAATGGTAAGCAACATCTTTCCGCTACCCATTTTCAACTAAAATATTGAATTATAATTTTATTGTAATTACATCGTGCTGAATTTGAGAAAGTTAATAGCCATATTTTTTCTTCTTTTGTTCCTCTTTAATATTGCAGGATAAAAAGGCCTTTTCTTTTTACTTACGCAATCGGCTGATAAGCGATTAGCAGAAAAAATAAAGGACGACAGTGATTTGGATAAAGATCTGATCATGGTAAAGTTTCCATTCTCTTTTGCTAGAGCAGGCGTGTCGAGTTTGCTACCTATAATTCAGATCCGGTTTTTATGGTTTCTGATAGATATCGAACAGCCAATAATCCATAAAATAAAAATCCCTTCGATCAAACGCTATTAATCCGGCATAAGGGTTTAAGGCGCGTGAAAACAAGACCAAAACAAAGAAAGCCGAACTGATGCCAAGTAAAATGGAGACCCGTGATAATAATTTCCGGGTATTGACATTTTTTAATCCGAAACCAATAAGTAAAAGGCAGACAGGCATACCAATATAAGTAAACAATCCACTGAAATTATGTATTATTTGAGCGATGCCCGGATTAATCATTTCCATATTGCATCCAGCTTCGCAAGGAAAAATTCCAACCAGAATAGTGGCGAATCCATAAAATAAAGCGATCCCATAAAAGCTCATTCTAATCTGGTTTGATTTGGGCATATTGACAGGAGCTGCAAGAGCAAAAATCAGAATTAGAATCCCTGATGGAATATATCCGAAAAATCGAATTTCTTTTGAGTAAGGCCGGTCTTCGGACATGGATTCACTGATAAGCTGTGTCACAGGATCATAATTTTCTGCTAGGAATCCGGCCAGAACTGAAGCCATTGCGAAAAATACCGTTCCGAGTATACCGCAGATAAATATTGTTCTTTCGTTTAATCTCATATTCCGAACCTATTTACTAGCTTTGCTAGCGCACGCGCTTCGCGTGTGTCTTATTATTTTTATTATTTATTTTCTTTTGCTAGCCCATCCGTGTCGCGTGCGTCTTAATATTTTTTTCTTTCTTTAAACCTTTGCTAGCGCACGCCCAATGTCATTAAGTTAAGCGATTTT
>JBDNGV010000060.1:0-9857 GCA_041689125.1 Daejeonella sp. | reverse complement strand
GTGCTTCACCGCCTGATAATGTTTTGGCTGTCCGGTCTAAGGTCAGGTAGTTTAATCCTACATCAAGGAGGAAACCTATTCTTGAACGAATCTCCTTTAATATTTCACGTGCAATCGTATTCTGGCGCTCATTCAATCGTGATTCCAAATTGTCAAACCATGCAAAAAGCTGTGAAATATCCATGCAGGCCAACTCATAAATATTTTTTTCATTCACTTTTATATGAAGTGATTCCTTTTTAAGCCTTGCACCATGACATTCAGGACAGGTTTTCAACACCCTGTAATTTTCAAGGTCTTCGCCTACTTCATCTCCACGGCGTTCAGTTTGTTCCTCCAACATTTTGATGATTCCATCAAAAGAGATTTGGTAATTCTGAACATTCCATTTATTGTATTCAACAGGTACGGTAATGATATCATGCGAGCCGTTCAAAATAATATCTAATATTTCTTCAGGAAATTTTTCGAGAGGAGTAGAGAGTGAGAAATTGTATTTTTTTGCTAGTGCTTTTAATATCTGGAAGACCCAAGTTTCTCGATATTCTCCCAGAGGAGCAAGTCCGCCCTGCATAATGCTCAGTTTAGGATTCGGGATAACCGAATGCCGGTCGACTTCAAATATATAACCTAAACCATTACATCGCCCACAGGCTCCGTAGGGTGAATTGAAAGAAAATGTATTGGGTTGTGGTTCATCATATGAAATCCCTGAGACAGGGTCCATCAGGAATTTACTGTAAAAGAATTCCTTGTTTTCCTTATCGCTAAGCTTTATAATTCCTTTTGAAACTTTTAAAGCCGATTGAATAGAGTCGTAAAGTCGTTTTTTATCTTCGGAACTTACCAGAAGCCTGTCAATCACCATCTCAATATCATGGATCTTATAACGATCGAGCTGCATTTTGGGGCTGATATCTAGAATTTCACCGTCAACCCTGACTTTTAAATAACCCTGTTTGCGGATTTGTTCAAAAAGTTCACGGTAATGTCCTTTTCGGCCTTTTACAACAGGAGCTAGGATACTTACTGCCTGGCCTTCAAATTTTTCAAGAATGCTTTTCAGGATCTGATCCTCTGTCATGCGCTCCATTTTCTCACCACTGACATAAGAATAAGCTTCTCCTGTTCTGGCAAAAAGCAAACGCATGAAATCATAGATTTCAGTTATTGTACCGACTGTTGAGCGGGGATTTTTGCTCGTAGTTTTTTGTTCAATAGCAATCACCGGACTTAATCCGGAGATTTTATCAACATCCGGGCGCTCCATACCGCCAAGAAACTGGCGGGAATAGGCGCTGAATGTTTCCATGTATCTGCGCTGCCCTTCAGCATAGATTGTATCGAATGCCAGTGATGATTTTCCGCTACCACTAAGTCCGGTTATCACAACTAGCTTATTCCTGGGGAAGGAAACATCAATATTTTTTAAATTATGTACCCTGGCACCGAAAACTTCAACTTCACTTTGCTCTCCAAGGTCAGGATTAGATTTATTCATAAATTGAATACGCGCTCAAAAATTTATGCAAATATGCGATTTTTTCTGCTAGTGCTAAGACTTGCGATTTTACTCAGGCGTTAAGCTCGATAAATTCGTCGTCACATTTCTAGAAAGTGATTGACGAAATCGGCTTTCCGCTCTATTAGGTGATTTCGCAAATCGGAAATTGCAGACTTGCGAATTTACTTAGTCGATATGCACGATAAAAGCATATTGCTCATGTGATTTTGCAAGTCTAGTAAACAAAAAAGGGCCGGATAAATCCTGCCCTCTCTAATTGATTGGTTTACTCTGGTTAGTTCTTAAATATTTGTGGGGAATATGGAGCGTTTCTCCCGATTCTTGTTTCCAAAATAGATTTGCTATTTGCATTGGCATTTGCTAAAAGTCTGCTAGCTCTGTTATTGTATCCGTAGCGTGTTGGGTTTTCAATAATCTCTTTCATCGAAATTAATTTGTAAACATAAGAGGCTGTTTCTCTATTGAGTTTCATCTTATAGTAGTTGTCCTGCTTCTGCTTATTCATCTGACGTTTAAGACTTCCCTCGCCAATATTATAGGCTGCGGCGGCCAGTGTCCAGCTATTAAACTCGCGATATAAGGATTTGATGTATTTAGCAGCAGCAATACTCGATTTACGAATATTTTGCCTTTCATCAAGCTCAGGGTTTACTTTAAGACCAAAATCACGAGCAGTTTGTGGCATAAACTGCCAATATCCTGATGCTCCTTTCGGTGAAGTTCCCCCTTGAAGTCCACTTTCAACCAAAGGAACATATTTAAAATCTGCAGGAATTCCATACTGCTTCAAAATTGGTTCAATGATTGGAAACCATATTTCTGCCTTCCGGTGTAGTTTTGAAGTGTGTAATGCCTCGTAAGAATGAGCGCTTAGAATAGTATTCATTTTCAGCTTGATGCGCTGATCTCCCAAAGGCAGAGTTTCATTTGCGAAACTCAGTGAATTGAAATAAGGTTCGATTGAAAGTTCATCGTTTTGAGTCACCTGAATAGCTTTGAAATAAGTATCAAATGTAGCAGGAGTACTATATATAAACATCTTGGCAATCAACAGCAAACCCAACATCACAGAACACGTTATCAAGTGTTTCTTTATCATTTTTACCTCTCTTTTTAGTTTCAAATAGGAATATTTTTTTCAAACCTACAAAATATATATCTAATTATCAAATAGTTATGAAATTGGTCTTGAAATAGAGGTGTTTTTACAGTATATTCTTGTTGTTTTTTACTGTCTGTTTTTCGATATTAAATCAGCTCTGTTTCCGTATTTTTACGTACATTTGTGGTTCTCTTTTAAGGAGATAAAAAGCGTATCATGCCATTGAAAAATAAAAGGAACAGTCGAGACGACAAATCCGAAAAGTCCAAGCGTCCTGCAAAGTCTGCTTCAGGTTCTGGTCCGAAAAGTAATTCTTACAAATCAGACCGACAGGAAAAGACCAATAATACCAAGAAGAAATTATTTTCAGATGATCCTAAGAAGTCTTTTAAAGGCGCTTCCAGGAATACAGATGAAAAGTCCGCTTCAGGTTTCTCTTCCGAAAAGAGAAGCCCTAAAAGCTTTGGACGCTCAAGCGGCAGCGAGAATCGCCGTCCTTCAACAGATCGTTCCGAAAGAAAACCTTATTCCGACAGAAATGCGTCTGATAAAAGACCCTATTCCAACAGAAACGAGGGTAATAAAAGATCATTTGAAAAGCCTCAAGAAGATAGAAAACCCTATTCTGGTCCTAAAGACACCGAAAGAAAGCCTTTCCAGTCTCGTGATAATAAATATGCCGACAAAAATGCCCCTGTCAAAAGGTTTAATGATAAGCCATTTAAATCTCGGTTACCAAGTGAACCTTCCGCATTTGATCGTCCGAAATACAGAACAGACGACAGAAAATGGAGTTCAGAAGAGCATTTAGGAAATAAGCGAAGTAAAAAGCCGACAGTAGTAAAGAATGACGGACTAATTCGTCTGAATCGTTTTATTGCCAATGCCGGTATTTGTTCTAGGAGAAAAGCCGATGAACTTATAGCAGCAGGTGTAGTATCAGTAAATGGGGTGCCAATTACGGAGTTGGGATTTAAAGTGGATCCGGCGAAGGATTTGATCCGTTATAACGGAGAGAATCTGAAGAGAGAGAAAATGGTGTATGTTTTATTGAATAAGCCTAAAGATTATATTACTACAACCGACGATCCTCAGGAACGTAAAACTGTTATGAGTCTAGTGGAGAAAGCATCGCGTGAGCGAATCTATCCGGTAGGTCGCCTCGATAGAAATACTACAGGTTTATTACTAATGACCAATGATGGTGATCTTGCAGAGAAACTATCACATCCCCGTAATAATATCACCAAACTTTACCAAGTTGAATTGAACAAAAGTTTATCTCAGGGTGATTTGAATAAAATCTTATTCGGAGTTGAGCTTGAAGATGGCGTAATCAAGCCTGATCAGGTTAGTTATGTGACCGGTGGAAGCAAAAAGGAAGTAGGGATTCAAATTCATAGTGGTAAAAACAGGGTAGTCCGTCGGATCTTTGAAAGTTTGGGATATGAAGTGGTCAAGCTCGACCGGGTAGTCTATTCTCAGCTGACTAAAAAGGATCTCCCAAGAGGCCGTTGGAGATATCTAGAAGAAAAAGAAATCATCCAACTAAAACACCTGATTAAATAAGATATTAAGCCCTCGGAATACCCGAAGGCTTTTTTGTTAATTTGCAGTATGATTCTGACTGATACCCATACCCATTTATATTACGAAACAGATCTCGGAAAACTGACTGAACTGATGCAAAGAAGTCTAGATAATCAAGTTAGCCGACTCTTTTTGCCGAATGTTGATACCAAATCAATCCCATTAGTTTTCGGATTGGCAAAGCAATATCCACAACATTGTTTTCCCTTGCTTGGTTTGCATCCCTGTGATGTTAAGCATGATTTTAAAGAACAGCTCGCACAAATTCATAAAGAAATAACGATCAGAAAGATTTATGCCATTGGTGAAATAGGTATCGACCTGCATTGGGATAAATCTACACTAAGCATACAGCAGGATGCATTTCGAACTCAAATCGGCTGGGCCAAGCAAATGAATCTGCCCATTGTGATCCATTGCCGTGAGGCATTTGATGAGATCTTTGCAATTCTGGATGAATTAAAGGATGATAAACTCAGGGGTATATTCCATTGTTTTACGGGGGATGCTGAACAGGCAAAAAAAGTAATCGGACTCGGCTTTTACCTTGGTATCGGGGGAGTACTGACTTATAAGAATTCAGGACTGGATAAAGTGGTTCAGGATATTTCATTAGAGCATATTGTTCTTGAAACAGATTCGCCCTATCTCACACCTGTACCTTTTCGCGGGAAGCAGAATGAAAGCAGTTATCTGGTTTATGTGGCTCAAAAGCTTGCAGATCTAAAACAGATTTCTATTGATGAACTTGCAGAAATAACAACCCGTAATTCTGAAAATGTTTTTGGCATTTAGGTCTGAATTAAAAATCAAACTTAAATCTGGACATGACTTCATTTACCTTCTTTTTCTATCTTTACATTCCAGCAACCAATTAATTATGCAATGACCAATGTTCTGATAATATATACCGGAGGTACAATCGGTATGATCAATGATCCCAAAACCGGAGTGTTGGTTCCTTTTAATTTTGAGCAGATCACTGATCATGTCCCCGAGCTGAAGAGATTAAAATATCAGTTGACAGTACACTCATTTGATCCTTTGATTGATTCATCCAATATGAGTCCGGAGATCTATAAAGAGCTGGCTTTGCGCATCCAAAAAGATTATGATCAGTACGACGGCTTTGTCATATTGCACGGTTCAGATACCATGGCATATACTGCCTCAGCTCTGAGTTTTATGATCGAGAATCTAGACAAGCCTGTAATTTTTACAGGATCACAATTGCCGGTAAATGGTATCCGTACCGATGCCAAAGAAAACCTGATCACTGCATTGGAAATAGCTGCTGAAAAGAGAAAAGGAAAGGCAATGGTGCCCGAAGTATGTATTTATTTTGATTATAAACTTTTCAGAGGTAACCGTTCTTTTAAATATAATTCGGAAAAATTCGAGGCTTTCAGATCGCCAAACTACCCAATTCTTGCTGAAGCCGGAGTTTATCTGAAATTCAACAAAAATTATATTCTGAAGTCAAATTCCGAGCCGGTGAAATTTCATACAAAGTTGGATAGTGAGATTGGCATTCTGAAGTTATATCCTGGTATTAGTCCGGCAATAGTGAAGTCGGCCCTTTTTGCAGGTTGTAAAGCGGTTATCATGGAAACTTTTGGCTCCGGAAACACCTCTACAGAAAAATGGTTTCTGGATCTTTTACGGGAAGCCATTAAAGACGGAAAGCTTATTTTGAATATTTCCCAATGTAAGGTTGGTACGGTAGAACTTGGCTTATATGAAACCAGCAGAGAACTCCGGGAAATGGGGGTGGTCAGCGGCTATGATATGACCTTCGAAGCTGCAGTAACCAAACTGATGTACCTACTAGGAAATTTTAAGAGCAATAAAAAAATTGCGGAGTACCTCGAAACAGACCTTAGAGGTGAACTGACAATTTATTAATCTGTCCTTTCCAAAGGCCATAGCTGCCGTTTTGTTTAGTTAAAAGTTTTTGAGTGCATATTTTAACGTTTAACGTATAAGGTATAACGTACAACGTATTACTTATAAATAATCAGTCCTTAAATATTTCCATTTTTTTTAATAGGTTTATTTAATCAATCTGCTAAGAGTATGCAAACCCCAGACTATATTGTATTTTTTATTTATTTTATCATTGTTAGTACGTATGGATGGTACGTTTACAAGCGAAAGAAGCATGAAGATTCCAAGGATTATTTCCTTGCCAAAGACTCATTAACCTGGTGGGCTATAGGGGCATCGCTGATCGCCTCAAATATATCTGCAGAACAATTTATAGGGATGAGCGGTTCAGGCTTCACAATGGGTCTTGCCATCGCGGCTTATGAATGGCTTGCAGCAATAACCCTTCTCGTCGTTGCAGTGTTTTTTATCCCGATCTATCTCAAAAATAAGATCTATACCATGCCTCAGTTTCTCAAAACGAGGTATAATGAAACTGTGGCCATGATTATGGCTGTTTTCTGGCTCTTATTGTATGTAGTGGTTAATTTAACCTCAATTCTCTTCCTTGGTGCTTTGGCAATCAGTAGCATCTCAGGACTCAATTTTGCAGTCTGCATGGCCGGGCTGGCCATATTTGCAATTGTTATAACCCTTGGCGGGATGAATGTAATCGGATATACCGATGTTATTCAGGTGGTGTTCCTAGTACTTGGGGGATTGGTAACCACTTATCTTGCTTTGGATATGGTTGCACAACATTTTGGTTCAGAGGGGCCTATTAATGGTTTCAACCTCCTGACAAAAAACTCGGGAGATCATTTTAAGATGATATTTGAAAAGGATGATCCCTATTTTATTGACCTTCCCGGACTTACAGTTCTTGTTGGTGGGATGTGGATAGTCAATTTGAATTATTGGGGATGTAATCAGTACATTACCCAGAGAGCTTTGGGTGCGGATCTTCAAACTGCCCGAAGCGGAATTCTTTTTGCAGCTTTCTTGAAATTATTAATGCCAATAATCGTGGTACTTCCGGGTATCGCAGCCTATGTTTTGTTTAAGGAGAATGTTTTCAGAGATGAAATGATGTTGAACGGAGAGGTTATGGCTGACCGGGCCTATCCTGTATTATTGAATTTACTGCCTGTAGGATTAAAAGGTTTGTCTTTTGCCGCTCTAACTGCTGCGGTTGTGGCTTCACTTGCAGGTAAAGCCAACAGTATTGCCACTATTTTTACGCTGGATATCTATAAGAAAGTATTAAACCCGCTTGCTGATGAAAAGAAACAAGTAGAAGTTGGCCGCTGGGTTATTGTGATCTCCATGATTATGGCTGTGATTATTGCACCCTATCTTGGCATTGATAAAAAAGGCGGTTTCCAATATATTCAGGAATATACCGGTTTTGTTTCTCCGGGAATTTTGGCAATGTTCCTACTTGGGTTTTTCTGGAAAAAGGCTACCTCAAATGCAGCCTTGTTTGCTACTATTGGCGGTTTTCTGCTCTCCATACTATTTAAGTTCATGCCCGACTATGTGGATTTGCAATTCCTGAATGCTAGCGGATTTTCAGTGGTAAACGCAGCAGGAATTTATGAAATTCCATTTATAGACCGTATGGGATTTGTTTTCATTATTTGTGTGCTGGTCATGTATCTGATTAGTATATATGAAAACAGAAATGGAATTATTCCGAATGCATTGAAAGTAGATAACAGCATGTTTAGAACAACACCGGGTTTTGCAGTTGGTGCATTAATAATCATCGGAATAATTGCGGCACTCTATGGTATTTATTGGTAGAGGCAGAGTTTAATCAGATCCGAACCAGTTTAAGAAACTAATACAAAATTTAAATGATACTTGATCGTAAGGAAGAGGTAATTAAATATCTTAAACAGGAAGGTCTTATAAAGGAGAATGATGATGCCGAGGTAGAACATCTTTCTGGCGGAGTTTCATGCCGGGTCTGGAAGATTAGTGTTAATAATGATCGCTGGGTGATTAAACAAGCATTGGAAAAACTTGATGTAAAAGCAGATTGGTTTTCTGATGTGGAGCGAATCCACCGTGAGCATGAAGCGATGAAGCAATTAGATCTTGTTATCCCTGATTGCAATATTCCTAAGATACTCCATGTTGATTATGTCGAGCATATCTACCTGATGACCTGTGCTGAAGAAGGTGTTCAAACATGGAAAGATTTACTGATGAATGGTATTTTCAATGTGGATACTGCCAAAAGTGCCTCAGACATCCTCAGTCAGATCCATCTTCAGAGTCAGAAGATTGATGAGAAAGTGAAGGAAGGCTTTAGCGATCAAAAATATTTCATTCAGCTCCGTATTGATCCTTTCCACCGTTTCCTGATTAATATATATCCTGAGCTTTCGGTGGAAATCAATGGATTGATAGTAGAACTGACTGAACAAAAGACCTGTCTGGTTCATGGTGATTTTTCTCCAAAGAATATGCTCGTTGAAAAAAGCGGGAGTATTGTGCTAATTGATTATGAAGTGGCACATTGGGGGAATCCGGTATTTGATCTTGCATTTTGCCTGGGTCACCTGATGTTAAAGACCTGGCATTTGAATAAGCCACATGAATTGTTAGAACTAATTAGCGTGTTTATTGCAAATTATAAAGGACAAGTTAGTAATCTACTTCCCCACCTTGGTTTAATGCTTCTGGCCCGTATGGATGGAAAATCGCCTGTCAATTATATTCAGGATGAAAAATTAAAACAGATTATCCGCAATACTGCTATCAACTGGATCAGGGGGGAAGACTCTGAAGTGGATGTTCTCAATGCAATGAAAAAGCAGTATTGAAACCATTGCTTTTGATAATTTTACTTTTATAATACCTCGTTTATTCCCGGGATTATTCCCTTTAATTTTATTGTATCATGTCAAAAATAAAAGATTTAAAAGCTAGAGAAATTTTCGATTCACGTGGTAATCCCACAGTTGAGGTTGATGTATTTCTGGAATCAGGGGTTATGGGAAGAATGATGGTTCCTTCGGGTGCATCAACAGGTCAGTTTGAGGCTCTGGAACTTCGCGATGGTGGAAAAAGGCATAGGGGTAAAGGAGTAAGCAAAGCAGTAGCGAATGTCAATACTGCGATCAAAAATATTTTGATTGGTTGTGATATTGAGGATCAGGAAAAGTTGGATAATTTATTAATCAAACTGGATGGCACACCCGAAAAATCTGAACTAGGTGCGAATGCATTGCTAGGCGCTTCTTTTGCCTGTATTCATGCCGCTGCAAACGAAGCAAGGATGCCTTTATTCAAACACTTGGCTAAGAAATATCTTCCTGCGGGAGATGCGGTTTCGATGCCTGTGCCAATGGTAAATATCATCAGCGGGGGATTACATGCCGGAAAGAACATCGACCTGCAAGATTTTCTGATTATACCCATCTCGCCCAAAAACTATCCGGATGCACTTGAGATGATTTATAATGTTTACTGGAAAACAAGGGAAATACTCATAAAAAAAGGATATAATGCTTATCTGCTTGCTGATGAGGGCGGTTTCGGACCTGCCTTACCATCGAACGAGGCTGCTCTGGAGGTTTTAGGAGAAGTGTTCCATGCCTGCGGTTATAAACCTCGCAATGATATTGCAATCGCACTGGATGTGGCTTCCTCTCATTTTTATGATGAAAGCAATGGAATGTATCATCTGCATTCGGAAGACCG
>JBDNGV010000059.1:0-5773 GCA_041689125.1 Daejeonella sp. | reverse complement strand
TTCTGTCCAATTCTCAAAAAGCAAGCCCCAGCATAAAATATCATTACTTTGACCCCGAAGGTGGTCACATGTTTATAGTAAATTTCGTTTAACCTTTTTCCCGACCCCGAAGGTGGTCGTATGTATTCAAAGTTCCCACATACGACCACCTTCGGGGTCGAAATATAAAATCTTTATCGTAAAATAGTCACTTTCCAATCTCAATTAATTCAAAACCCTTGGTCACCTGTCAATCTTCCGCCACCGGTAGACTGCACGATTTCATAGTAGGAAAAATCTTCATTTGCCCAAAAACTGGTGCCATAAAGTATATTCTGGTTGGAAGTAATACTGACAATCTTGTTGGAATAAAATCGCTTTTTTGTTTCATCCCAAATCAGCTCATCAGATTTGAAGGTCTCCCCTTTAATATTGGTAGCAACAACGTTCCGCTTAAGTTCAACAATATTTTCACGTTCTCGGCGAATTGCATAATCAGACCTAACCCTGCTCGATTCCTGTTGAAACCGATCATAAAAGATCACCGTTACGCCCTTATTCATCTCAATATAAGGCTTCTCTGTTTTGAAATTAAGCAACTCGGGAGTAATGAGTTTAGCCTTGACAATTGAAGAATCACTGTAAATAATTTCTACACCGGTAGATTTATCAACAGGAACAGACAACTTTTTGGCGGATAACTGCTCAACCTTACTTAAATCATTCTCACAGGCAAAGAGCAGAATGATTCCTACATAAAAAACAGCACCATATATGTAGCGCCGGTTTTTCATATATTAATCAATATAAGTTTTCTGGAACCATTTATCATTCAGCGTAAAGCCAAGGTGGATATTAATATAACGGTCACGAACTAGGTTGTTCTTCTCCGTGCCACGCTGCCCAACCTCTGCGGCTAGGTTTACTTTGTAGAAACTGGATCTGTTTCGGGGTAAAGGGAAACCGAAGCCAAAATTAAGCGCATATTGGTTGATGTCATTGTTTCCGATTTTTACAAAGGTTTTGTCATATTTAATACCCAAACGGTAATCCATTAGTTTAAAATAATTACTTATAGAATTCGCATCTGGCGTAAACTGTCCACCAACAATAAGACCATAGCTGTCATTCAAGCCTGGGTTTGAACTTCCTTCCCTGTAATCTGACCATCGGCTGTAAGTGACATCGGCACCGAATAGCCATGCATTGGTTTTTTCGAAAGTAAAACCGGCTGTATGTGATAATGGCATTAGAATTTTAGTTTTAGCTCCCTCTGTAAAAAAAGTACTGTCTGCTGCTGCAAGCTCATCTCCATCTATCTCTTTTCTGTATCGGGTAGTCACTATGTTGCTTTTGGAGTTCAGACTATTTCCTGAGTTTCCGGAATAACCCATAATGAGTTTTGTTTTGCTGCTTAACTCGGCAGTATATTGTAGCGCATAATCATAGCTTAAACCACCTACAGAATTATTGTATTGAGTACGAGAATTGAATGCAGTAGTAGATTCATTAACAAATTCAAAGGCTCTGGTTTCTTTCAAACTTCCGAATAGATAAGCAAAGTTAAAGCCTAAGCTTAAATTTTTATTGATCCTAAAACCATAGCCCAAATAAGCTTTTGACATGCCGCCTTCTCCACCGTAAATATAATTTACCTTGGTTGTATCAACTAAACCTGAGTTCATAAACTGATATCCGAGATCACTGTATGGAACAAGTCCGAAACTAACTGCAGAAAATTTATTCACAGGTACACCAAAAGTAATATGGCTCAGAGTAGAGTTTAACTGTCTAGTACCGGATATCCCAGCCTTACTTAGTTTTCGAATATCCAATGAAGCCCCAATATCAAAAGTAGTCAGTTGAAGGGTTGAATACGATGCCGGGTTTGCAAGATTGATATTATCATATACTCCGGGTTTACGAATACCCATACTTAAACCACCCATGGCTCGGTTTTGTGGCAAAAAGGAACCACTCAGATCACCCAATCCAAATTTTGAATACGGAGAAGAAGAAGTTATTTGAGCTGTTGCAGATAAGCTTAGTGTAAATAAAAAGAGAAAGAATATATTTTTAACTGTTTTAATCATTGTTGTTCGATAACTTCATTTAAACCAATCAATACCAAATCGGGCTCGGTTTTTAAAGTGTGTGCAAAGATGCTATTTTTAAGCCTAGTATCAAAAAAAATTGCATCCCCTCCACATAGTATAACCTGTAATCCTAGATATCTTGATCTATAAATCTCAATCATTCCCCTTACTTCCTCTGTGCAACCATTTAGCACTCCTGAAAGCATGGCTGATGGTGTATCATAACCCTGCCAGCCTGCATAGTCTGAGAGTTCAACTTCAGGCAATCGGCCTGTAAAATGATGCATGGCCTGTAATCTCATATTCAGTCCGGGAGAAATACTCCCTCCCTCATAAACACCTGTTGTATCAACCGCATCATAGGTAATACATGTACCTGCATCTATCACCAGACAATTTGTTTCCGGAAAAAGTGCTTTGGCCCCAATTACACCTGCAAGCCTATCTAAACCAAGTGTTTGCGGACTTTTGTATTTATTAATAACCCCTGCTTTAACACCTGCCGAGAATCGAATATATTTTGTTCTCTTTTTAAGGATTTCCTCCAAATTGCTTATCTCCACATTTACAGATGATATTATACTTTGGGTGATATTATGAACATCAATTAAGTGGTTTAATTGTATGCTGTCAAGTTTTTCAATCTTCCCGGATTCTGTAAGCCTGCGTTTATGAAAAACAGCAAACTTTGTTCGCGAGTTGCCGATATCAATAACCAGTTGCGCCATTAGGTATTTGAAAAAAACTTATTCATGCTACTACAGTACCGATTACTCACTACAAGATATGCAGTATGGCTTTGAGCTTCCCAAAAGAAAATTATTTGTCTGCATTGCATATCACAAAGCTATTTAATTTTTGAAACCGACAGATCTAATTTCTGTTAAAAAAGGTTAAATCATTACTCTTATCAGAATAACTGGAAATAAATAATACAAGTTGTCAATATCAAATACAGGCTTTCATACAACCATCTTTTGCCCGAGTGCAGAAAATAATAAGCCATCAATGCTGAAGCCGGTGCGACACAAAACAAAAAATGATACAGAACCAGATTCTGTTTTAAATAGAAAGATAAAAGTCCGATGATGAACATGAAGAATAAAAGCTGGAAGGATTTTCTAAGTTGGACTACACTTCTAAAAAAGTTCTGCTGTAACTGGAAAAAACCAAGTACCAAAATAATCCCAACAGGTATCAGCACCAGAGAGTCATAAAGATTGATACGCAGATTAGTAGGAAATTTTGCTCTTAAAGGCAACCAGATACTATAGAATTTATCCAGAGAATCATTCCAATAATAAAATACCGCCAAAAAAAAGAAAATGGTAATGAACCCAGAAATTACTGCAAACCACTCTCTCCAATTGAAGGGTCTGAAAATAACTAGACTGATCCAAACTAGGGGAAGCATGGCGATAAAGGGAAAATAAATCAGAGTTCCTAGGGCTACAATCATTCCCAGATCATACATTATAGACCTAACTTCATCTCTTTTATAAATACTCAGGAACTTATCGATCATCCAAAGTATCATAAAGTTACATATCAACGCAGGGCTCAAAAGCAAGAATGGACTAAGTAAACTTCCTCCAGTAACATACATCAATGCAGGTAAAAAAGTAGGCTTACCAAGAAGTCCGTATGCATTAATGATTCTGTTAAATATTAAAGCTTGAACAATCAGAATAGCTTGGGCAATCAGCACGTTTGTTAAAGGACTAAATGTATTTTCGAGAGGCACATTGATTAAGAGCCTTGCAAAAGGTTCCATAAATTCAAAGCTGATCTGTTGGGGCATATTAATGAATATCCCTACCCTAAGCAGCGTGGCTATCCCAATCAGCAGAATGATATTTAAAGGATTGATACTTCTGAAAATCTTAATCATTATAGTGGATAGTATTGAGTAGTTAGTATTTAGTAGTTAGTATTTAGTAGTTAGTATTTAGTACTTAGTACTGGACTATTTGAGTAAATTAATTAATTTGTACCTGCATCTTTCAACTTTCAACTTTCAACTTTCAACATCTTCTCAATCCTCTTCAACTGCAGAGTATGATGAACAGTATGCACCTCAATAAATCTGAACCACTGTTTCGCATTCAGAAGGCCGAGTCGAGGGTGCTTAGTCTTTTGATACGTATTTGCCTTGTGAATTTTTGATTTAATCTCTCCGAGACGAATTTTAAATTTAGCGATCAGGTTTTGTGCATCTTCCCTGCCAATCTTTACAACCATTGCAGCGATCTTTGCAGGCGCCTTGAACTTTATTGGAGGGAATGTCCCAAAAAATAAAATAAGCCATGCCATCCAATGAATTCGCTTTGTGCTCATAACGCCAGTCCCTACAATGCATTTCTCGGTTGCATGAAGTGATAATAAGTTGGATTGAAAGATATGAGAACACGTTTCTGAATAGGACCAACCGCCATCCGGAGGACTTTTAATAAATTCCTCTTCAGATATCGATGCCAAAAGCTTTTCATATTTAGATACCACTCTTAACATGGATTTATATTGCTTTTCAGTACTCATAATAAGGTCATAAGTTCACTTAAGCAAGCTATTTCCTGTTCAACATCCCTTGGTTTTTCTTTCCTTTCTGGATTAAAGTAAATGGCTCTCATTCCATAATCCTGAGCACCCCGAATATCGGCCTCAATGCTATCCCCAATCATGATGCTCTCAGAAACCTCGGCATTGGCGAGATTCAGAGCATGATTAAAAATAGCTCTGTCGGGTTTATTGAACCCCACTACTTCAGAAATGACCACATTCGAGAAATAGGAATCGAGGCCATTCTTTCTTACCTTCAACTCTGTAGATTCCTTAAACCCATTTGATATCAGATGCAATGAATACTTTTCCTTCAGATAGCCGAGGGTTTCATGCGCTTTAGGAAATAAGTTGGTTTTTGTAGGACAGATGTTCACGTAGTCATCCTCAAAATGCTGAGGAATATGTTGCGGAGAAAGTCCAAGATCAATAAAAGTCTTGGAGAACCTGGTTTCCCTTAGTTTCTGTTTGGTGATTTTACCTACATGGTATTCTGCCCAAAGCTGATGGTTATTTTGCGTGTAAACTTCAACAAAACGATCTGGAGAATGCAATCCAAGGTCCCTAAGTTTATAAGTATGATAAAGTTCGTTCAATGTCTCTTCCGCATTTTTATCAAAATCCCAGATAGTATGATCAAGGTCAAAAAAAAGGTGTTTATAGTGCATGAAAACTGCTTGATAGATTTACAATGCAAATTAACGGATAATAGCCGAAAAGGGGCTGTTTAAAATTTTTTTAAAGTTAGGGTGTGGTTATTGTTCTTTTACCCCAAATGATAAATCACCTGCATCACCCAGACCAGGTACTATGTAAGATTTTGTTGTCAGTTCTTCATCTACAGAACCAATCCATAGTTTAGCATTAGGGAGGTTAGCCTTAATGTGTTCAAGGCCTACTTTACAAGCAATAACCCCAACAATGTGCAGCTCCTTAATCTTGTAACTAGCTAATAATTCCTTACAGCAAAGTACCATACTTTCACCGGTTGCGATCATTGGATCTGCAATAATTAGAATCTTACCATCCAATGATGGAGCAGATATATATTCAACCTTGATTATGAAATTATGACCCTTTGTCGTTTTACGATAGGCTGAAATAAATGCTGAGTCGGCCCTGTCAAAATAGTTTAAAAG
>JBDNGV010000058.1:0-7485 GCA_041689125.1 Daejeonella sp. | reverse complement strand
GAGACCTTTTCAGGTATCAGGGTCATAAAAGCCTATGTTCGTGAAGATGACATCCGAAAAAAGTTCGATGTTGAGAGCGAAAACTATAAATCACATTCCATGTCGCTGGTGCAGGTTCAAGCGCTTTTCTATCCGATGATGCTTCTGCTTGTGGGACTTAGCACCATCATAACGGTTTATGTCGGAGGCGTTGAGGTGATGAATGGGAATATCACTTCCGGAAATATTGCTGAATTTATAGTTTATGTAACTCAGCTTACATTTCCGGTAATGTCTCTTGGATGGGTTACCTCATTGATCCAGCGAGCTGCAGCATCCCAAAAAAGAATCAATGAATTTTTAAAAACAGAGACAGCGATAATTTCTTCTTCCGGAGAAAAGACAGAGCTAAAGGGCAATATAACATTTAAGAATGTGAACTTCAGATATCCTGACACTGGTATACAGGCGATAAAGAACGTTTCATTCGAGGTTAAAAGCGGTGAATTTCTTGCCATTATCGGACGAACAGGTTCAGGAAAATCAACTATTGCAAATCTATTGATGCGAATGTATGATGCCGACGATGGACAAATATTACTGGACGGGAAATTTATTGAGCGGCTTGATCTGCAAAATTTCAGGCAGCAAATAGGCTTTGTGCCACAGGAAGTTTTCCTATTTTCTGAAACAATTTATAATAACATTGCTTTTGGTATGACGGAAACCAATGCCGGCCAAGTTGAAATGGCTGCAAAAAATGCTGCAGTATTTGAAAATATCATGGAATTTGGCAAGGGTTTTGAAACTCTAATTGGGGAACGGGGAATTACCTTATCAGGTGGGCAAAAACAAAGGCTATCAATTGCAAGAGCACTAATCAAAGAACCGCAAATCCTCATATTTGATGACTGTCTATCTGCTGTAGATACCCGCACAGAAGAAGATATTCTTAATAATCTGAGCAGGATAATGAAAAATAAAACTAGTATTTTAATTTCTCACAGGGTATCCACTATAAAAAATGCTGATAGAATACTCGTTATGGATAGTGGAGAAATCATCGAACAGGGCACACATTATGAACTGATGGCTCTTAAAGGAAATTATTTTGATTTGTTTGAAAAACAACTTCTGGAAGAGCAGACGGCAGATTGATTTTGTAAATAGGAATAGGGATTAGTCAACGGTTTGAATATTGAACGAACGAGTTAATGACAAACAAGGCACATTCGACCACCTTCAGGGTCGGGAAACGGAATTATATGGTGTTTCTATAAACATTCGACCGCCTTCGGGGTCGTCTAATCTATCATCACATTGTTACTAGTAGGGAAAATGGACAAAGAATTACTGAGATTGCAATCCTAATTAGAATTTTTTCTACTGACCCAAAGGGGTCAAATGTTTATAGAACGCAAGCACAGAAACCCCGCCCGCCTTGAGCGGGCACATGTATTTGAAATTCTCATAATGGGCCAATTGGAATGGAATAACAAAAATTTTTAACCGGATACTATTAACTCTCCATTCTCAACGATCAAATTCCTTGGTCAAAAAAAATCAATTTGTTACTTTACTAATATCTATTATATTTACCCCTATCAAATTAAATATGACTATGGGAGATTTCGACAACAAGGAAAGAGAAGAGGTTTTTTCGAAGAAGGTGCGAGCTGGGAAGCGCACCTACTTTTTCGATGTTAAAGCTACACGTTCAAACGATTACTATGTTACTGTAACTGAGAGCAAGAAACGTTTAGAAGACGGTGTTTTTATCAAACACAAAATATTCCTTTACAAAGAAGACTTTGAAAAGTTTGCTGAAGGTCTAAAAGAATCCATAGATTATATCAAAGCCCATCAGGAAGTGGTGGAGAAACGTTATGAATTTTCAGAAAATCATACTGAGCCTGCAAAGGAAAGTGATGATTTCTCTTTTGATATATAATCCACCCTTACTCTGAAAAACGAATTTTCATTAAGAAAAAGTCCCAAACATTAATTGTGTTTGGGCTTTTTTTATCCATAGCTGTTTTATTTGAACTAAATCAATGAGAATGGCCTTTTTTGTAATGATCTAATAACAGATCTCCGCCAAAATCATTTTTTAAATCACGAATAACAGAATGAACATGGTTGGCATTGTTTTGTGTATTATCATACTCAATGATAATTGTGGGACCCTGAACACGGTAATATGATCCTTTTCCGATCACTGGTTCGGTGTATCCGGCCCAAGCAAACCAAATGTTATCAAAACCCTCCTTTTGTATATCCTGCATCATTTTCTCAGCAAAATCTTTCCTGTATCTATGAACGTAAAGGCTGATTAATTGGAGCATTAAGGATTGCTGCACTTTCGATAGTTCTGAATACCTGATCCCTTCTGGTTTGCCAATAAGAGCCTTACGCTTATTAAAGGTTAAGATGTCTTTGTAGGCTACAGTATCAATGATAGCCTTTTTTAATTGTGAAGCTGTTAAGGAATTTATTAAAGTAAAGCCTCTGTTAGATTCATTTTTCAATACTTGTTTACCCGCCATTGGTCCGTTAAGTACAATTGCAGGGTTAGATCCCATGAATCCGGGAGTACCTGATACAAGTGTTTTTTTATTAAATGAGAAATTGAATGAAATATGATGCCCTTCAAACCTCCAGCCCCAAATATTTTTTGACGAAGGATTTCCGAAAATCATAAAGTGGTAATTGCCTGGATCCCGATAATTATCCTCTAGTTTCCTATTTTCCAATTCCTTCAAAACTATTTCCAATTGCATAATTTCATTCGTTTTTTCAAACGTTTCTTCTCCAACACATGACCTTAATAAATCCAATGCAAGTTTATGCTGCTGTGGATTCATCTCATTGAAAGTTATTCCCCTCCTTTTCATTGGTACAAAATGAAAATTATACCGTTCTTCCACATCAAATGGAAACACAGTTTCAGTCTTTTGTGCCTCACTGAGCAATGCAATAAACCGATTAGCTGTTACAACAGATTCCTGTCCAAAAACAGTTATCCGGAAAAAAATGAACATGCTTAATATAAAAAACGCTTTCTTCATTTTATGAAATCATTAAATAGTTAGGGTTAAAATACTAAAATTTAAAGTAATGCTTTAATAAATGATTTATTAGCATAAAATATTAGATATGTGGAAATTAATATCACAATTTACTAAATCTAACTTCTATTTTCCATCACATCATAATAAATCACTCGGAAAATTAGAAGTTTGAAAACAAATTAGATAATTCTCTTGAAGATTGATAAATTAAAAAATATTCTGGCATGATTAAATTTCTATCGCACAGGTAAAGGATTAAAAAACAATAAAAATAAACGGATGAAAACAATGGAGAGAATATTTAGCTTTAAGCTGGCAAATTATAATTCAACATTCTTAAAATAAGAAAACTCTATGAATGTTTTTACCAATAAATTCTTTCTAGTGCCGCTTTCCTTCATGTTCATAGTCATATTTATCATCGCTTGTAAAGACAAATCTGGCACAAGAGCCGTAAATTCAGAGGATGCGCTGTCTACATTTGAAGTTCCTCCAGGTTTTAAAATCGAATTGCTTGCAGCAGAACCTCTGATCTCAGATCCGGTGGACATGGAAATTGATGAATACGGTAATATCTATGTTGTTGAAATGCATGGTTATCCGCTAGATAAAAGCGGCAGTGGCAATGTAATTCTTCTGAAGGATACTAATGGAGATGGAATTATGGATGAGCGAGTTGTATTCGCTAATAATTTAACTCTTCCATTAGGTGTTATGCGGTGGAAAAAAGGCATCCTAGTAACTGATGCACCTAATTTGCTTTATCTCGAAGATACCGATAAAGATGGGAAAGCAGATATCCGTGATACCCTATTAAGTGGTTTTGCACTTTCAAATCCTCAGCATAATACCAATAATCCAATGTATGGATTAGATAACTGGATTTATATTGGTCATCAAGGCGCAACATCAACACGTGAATACAAAGAAGAATTTGGCGATGAGGGATCAGAAATCATTTTCCCAGGCTTTTTGAATGCCCAAAAATTAGCCAAAAACGCTAATGGACTATCAATCAGGTTTCTGCCAGATAAAAAAAGAATAGAAACACTTTCTTATCAAACCCAGTTTGGACATGCTTTTGATCAATGGGGAAATTGGTTCGGATGTAATAATTCCAATCAGGGTTATCATGAGGTAATTGCAAACCGTTATTTCCTGCGGAATAAAGATCTAGTTATTTCAAATTCGATTCAGTCTATGTCTGACCACCTGAATGCTCCTGAAGTCTTCCCTACCACAACACATCCCGACAGGCAATTGCTCACTGATGTGGGAGTAATGACTTCCGGATGCGGTATTACCGTTTACGATGGAGGTGCCTTTCCGGCTCCTTTTGATAAGAACGTGAGCTTTATGGCTGAACCTGTGAGTAACCTGGTACATATAGACGCCATTTCAGACAAAGGAACAAGCTTTACAGCAAGCGCGATACTCAAGAATAAGGAGTTTCTGACTTCAACTGATGCCTGGTCACGCCCAGTTAATTTCTATGTTGGTCCGGATGGTGCACTTTATGTACTTGATTATTACCGGCGAGTAATCGAATCACCTGAATGGATGTCGGAACAGGCGGTAAAAGCCGGGGGACTATATGATGGTTCTGATAGAGGTCGGATTTACAAGATTACAGCAATAGGCCAGAAAGCTACTGAATGGACAAAAGGGCTTAAATTGGGAGATGAAAGTAGTGAAAAATTAGTGGAGCACCTGAGCAGTGAAAACAGATGGTGGAGAACTACCTCTCAGCGACTTTTGGTCGACCGAAATGATAAAAATGCTGTACCTGCACTACAGAAAATGGCAACCAACCCAAAATCTGCAATGGGGCGCTTGCATGCACTGTGGACTCTGGAGGGAATGGCTGAATTAAGCCCCGCACTGATTGAACAGGCTTTAAAGGATAATGAACCCGGAATCCGCAGCAATGCAATCAAACTTGCTGAGCTCCATTTGCAAGATTTTCCTCAACTACTTAGAACGCTTCTATCGCTTCAAAACGATATTGACCCAAAAGTCAGGTTGCAATTATTATTAACATTAGGATATGATAATTCTAAGGAATCAGCTTCTGTAAGGAATAAACTGTTATTTCAGGACATTAATGATAAATGGATACAGATTGCCGCTTTAACAGCATCTTCTTCTCAAACAGAATCAATTTTAAAGGAGGTACTTAATAAATACAATTCTGCAGAACCTGCATATTCATTATTAGTCCAGCGATTAGCTACAATGATCGCAAATGGTGGTGATCAAAATACAATAAGGAAGCTAATTCAAAAATCTTCTTTAAATAGCTCCGGAAAGCAAAACCAATTGCAGGGAGCTATGCTTGAAGGGCTTGCCATGGGAATGGAATCCTTGAAATCTAAAACTCCAGAATCCATAAATGCCTTTAAAGAAGATCAAAACTTGTTAATTAAAACCTTTTCCGAGCATCCATCAGATGAGGTTCGGAAAGGCTCTCTTGACATGCTGAGAGTGATTGGATTAAGTAAGGGGCCAAAAACAAAAACCGCAATAGAAAAATCATTGCTAATTATGGCAGACCGAAGCCTTACAGACAAAAAAAGGACTGAAGCCATTAATTTCCTTGCATTGACTGACTCTGCTCCTTTTAGTTCTTTGCTTAAGAATTTAATTGTTCCACAAGAACAACCTGCAGTACAGTTAGCTGCTTTAAAAACATTAAGTAAAATTTCCGGAACTGTGGTTAGTGGCTATGTTTTACAAAAATGGGCGGTGCTTACCCCCGAAATAAGGGATGCAGCGATCGGAACTTTTCTAGGTAATGATGAAAGAATCAATCTGCTTTTAAATGCAATTGAAAAAAATCAGGTTCAGGCAAGCAGTGTTAGCTTTGGAAGAAGCGTTCAGCTCATGCAAAATAAAGATGATAAGTTGCGCAATAGAGCCAGAACACTATTTACCAAAAATGAAGCGGATGGTAAAAAAGTGAACAAAGCCTATCAGGAAGCTCTAAAGCTAAAAGGAGATGCTACAAAAGGTCAGAATGTTTATTTACAGAACTGCGCTATTTGTCACCAAGTGAGAGGGAAAATGGGTATTGAACTTGGGCCTGACCTTGGTACCATTCATAACTGGACAGCTGAGATTATCATGGCTAATATTCTAGATCCTAATATTTCAATCTCGAGTGGTTATGACTTATGGAATGTTGAACTTAAAAATGGAGAATCACATCAAGGTATTATCTCAAGTGAAACAGATGTGGCTATAACGCTCAAGAACAATGGTAAACTTGAAAAAACAATCAATCGTCAGGATATTAAAGAAATAAAAAGTATGGAAATTTCTGCAATGCCTTCCGGATTGGAAAAAAAGATCAACAAGCAGGAAATGGCAAATCTCTTGGCATTTTTGCGCAAATTTTAATTAATAAAAGTTTGTAAACTAAAATAAGATTAAAAGCACGACCATGAAAGGATTAAAATTTCTGCTCATATGCCTTACAATTTTTTCCGTAAAGGCATCTTTCGGACAACAATCTGAAAAAGGATTTAGGGCATCTGTAGTAAAAGTTGATATAACTCCCGAGGAACCAAAAATGTTATTGGGCTATGCGGCTAGGAAATCAACCGGGATTCATGACCGCATCTACCATCGGATAATAGCAATGGATGATGGTATTAAGCAATTCTTTTTGGTTTCGACAGACATCTGCGTGATGTCACCTTCTGAATATGACCATGTTGCTGCTCTTCTTCAGCAGGACCTGGGTATTGATCCCGAGAATTTCTGGTGGACATTAACTCATACTCATTCTGCGCCTGAGGTTGGTGTCCCGGGCTTGCCAGAGGTTTTTATGGGAGATCGATATAAACATGAAGTAGATACAGCATATACCTCATTGGTGGAACGTTCACTCATAAAAGGGATTACTGAAGCCCGAAACAAACTGGCAAAGGCAAAACTTGGAGTTGGCTGGGGCTTTTCACAGGCCAATATTAACCGGCGGGCGATTGATGTAGATGGGAAAGCTTCTTTAGGCTTAAATCCCGAAGGTGCTGTTGATCGGAAAATTGGCTTGATCCGCTTGGATAAAGAAGATGGCAGTCCAATGGCCCTAATAGCTAATTATGCCATCCATGGAACTGTCCTGGGTCCTGCTCATATTGAGATCAGTGGAGATGCTCCTGGGATTGTATCTGAATATGTTGAACAAAAATTAGGTGTACCACTTCTTTTCATTAATGGTGCTGCAGGAAATCTGGCACCTATTTATAGTGTCTATCCAAATCCAAAAGCAGGACACTTGAGCCAGTTCAAAGTACTCTTAGGAGACAAGATTCTCGAGGCTAATAAAGAAATAGTATCTAGCCGTACAGATATTAAATTATTTACGGGATCACTGATCATAGAAACCCCAAGAAAGCCTAATTTAAACTGGCCAAAGGATTTATCAAGATAT
>JBDNGV010000057.1:0-9125 GCA_041689125.1 Daejeonella sp. | reverse complement strand
GAATAGTATTTTTTATTACAGGAATTGGATTGGTTAGAAGTACCACTGATCAAGCAAAATAGAAAATAATTGTACCATTTACAGTACGGTGCTTATATTTTAGGAATGGCTTGAAGTGATTCTGGTATTAATCCCGGAGAGAGGCGAGCAAACGCCCACCTTTGTAATAATATCTTCTCCAATAAGCCTCGTCAAGGTCACTAATCATCACACCTTTACTTGTGGAGGCATGAGCAAACCTATTATTTCCAATATAAACACCCATGTGGGTAATAGAGCGGCTTCCAATTTTAAAAAATACCAAATCACCTTCCTTTAACTCTGATTTGCCGATAGGATTAACCATACTGAATATGTTCCTTGAATTATTGCCGATTAAAGTACTGAATACTTTATTATAAAGCTCAAAAGCAAAGCCTGAACAATCAATTCCGTTTTTAGTAACACCGCCTAACCTGTATGGAGTACCGATCCAATCATATACAAACTGATAAAGTTTAAGGTTTGAAGTAGCAGAAAGAGCTACACCCATGATTTGCGAAAAGTATTCGGATGCTAGATTATCCGGATCTGCAATTTTCTCTAATGATTTCTGACCTTTATCATTAGTTTGTGCTTGTACAGACACAAAAGAAATAATAAGCAGCAATACTAAAATTACATTTTTCCCCATTTTTATTAGTCTTACGTTCATAGATAAACAGTGTTATGCTGAACCTCTGGTTACTTATTATATTCTAAGAATATTACAAAACTATCAATTTTATCTATAAAAACAAGTCATGTTAGTCAATTCAATAATTTTTTAATGAAAATCTACCATTTTAGGGTGTAAACAAAACACTATGCTATTCTTTTTTTAGGAAGATATGGTTAGATTTGTGCTCCCTTATAAAGGAATAATTTGTTTAACAGAAACGATTACGAATGAGTTCAATAGAAATTACGAAAGACACATATCTTCAATGGTATGAGTCAATGCTCTTTATGCGCAAGTTTGAAGAAAAGGCCGGTCAGCTTTACGGACAACAAAAAATCAGAGGTTTTTGCCATTTGTATATAGGTCAGGAAGCGGTAATGGCCGGCACGATGTCGGTTATCCACGCCCAAGATTCGATTATTACAGCTTATCGGGATCATGCACATGCCCTGGCAAAAGGGATAAGTGCAAATGAGGTTATGGCTGAGTTGTATGGTAAAGCAACCGGCTGTTCCAAAGGAAAGGGAGGTTCGATGCATATGTTCAGTAAGGAAAAGAAATTTTTCGGTGGGCATGGTATTGTAGGTGGTCAGATTCCACTTGGGGCCGGAATTGCCTTCGCAGAACAATATAATGGAACCGATAATGTTTGTATCTGTTATATGGGTGATGGTGCCGTTCGTCAGGGAGCATTGAATGAAACTTTTAATATGGCTATGCTATGGAAACTTCCCGTTGTCTTTGTTTGCGAGAATAATGGTTATGCCATGGGTACTTCAGTATCGAGAACAACAAATATGGTTGATATCTATAAAATCGGTTTAGGTTTTGATATGCCTTGTGCGCCTGTTGACGGAATGGATCCGGTTGCTGTTCATAATGCCATGGATGAGGCCGTTCAAAGGGCTCGCCGCGGTGATGGACCCACATTTTTAGAAGCAAGAACCTATCGTTATAAAGGACATTCTATGTCTGACCCTGCAAAGTACCGGACTAAAGAAGAAGTGGAAGGTTATAAGGCCAAAGACCCAATTGAGGTTGTCAGAGCCACTATTGAAGAAAAAAAATACGCTGATGAGGTTTGGTTTGAGTCGATCAATGATAAAATTAAAGGTATTGTTGACGAATCAGTTAAATTTTCTGAAGAGTCACCATGGCCAGATCCGTCTGAATTATATAAAGACGTTTATATTCAATCTGACTATCCATATATTCTCGACTAAATTTAAATTCTATTATTCTAATCTGGAAATAAAATGGCTGAAGTAGTGAAAATGCCTAAGATGAGCGATACGATGACGGAGGGAGTTATCGCTAAATGGCATAAAAAAGTTGGTGATAAAGTTAAAACAGGGGATTTGATTGCTGAAGTGGAAACAGATAAGGCAACCATGGACTTTGAGTCATTCCAGGAGGGTACTTTACTGTATATTGGCGCTAAAGAGGGCGAAGCGGCACCAGTCGATTCTGTAATAGCTATTCTTGGTGCCGAGGGAGAAGATTATCAGGCTCTTTTAAATGATTTCGCAGACCAGAAAGAAGTTTCCGCACCGGCTAAAGTAATTGAGGAACCAGCAAAAGTAGTTGAGGAGCCAGCAAAAGCGTCACAAGAAACTGAAAAGAAAAGCAAGCCTGATGTGGCGGAAGCAGAACCTAAATCTTCGGGAGGTAGTGATGCAGAAGCACTGGGTGCTACTATCATCCGTATGCCTTTATTAAGCGATACTATGACTGAAGGTGTAATAGCCGAATGGCATAAAAAAATTGGTGATCAAGTGAAAAGCGATGACGCTTTAGCAGATGTTGAGACAGATAAAGCTACTATGGAGGTAACTGCATATGCCGATGGAGTACTTTTATATGTTGGAGTTGAAAAGGGACAGGCAGCTAAAGTAAATGATATCATTGCGATCGTTGGTAAAGAGGGTACGGATATATCGGGATTAATAAAATCTGGTTCAAAACCTATAGTGGTAGCAGAATTAAAGGTTGAATCTCAGCCGGACATTTCAAAGCCAGCAGTTGAATCAAATGTAACGGCTGAAACACAACATGTTGAAAGCGATTCAACATCACGTTTAAAGGCCTCTCCCTTGGCACGTAAAATAGCAAAAGATAAAGGTATTGATATTTTCCAAGTGAAGGGAAGTGCTGAAGGTGGCAGGATTGTGAAGAAGGATATTGAAAGCTTTAACCCTGCTACTCAGGCACAGATTGCCAAAGTAATTCCAAGCCCTGAAGCAATATCAGTTGCATCGACAGACGAAACAGCACCTGCAGCTATTCTGCAATTTATTGGGGAAGAGAAATATACCGAGAAAGCGGTATCTCAAATGCGTAAAGTTATTGCGAAGCGTCTTTCTGAAAGTCTCTTCACTTCACCGCATTTCTATCTAACCATGTCCATTGACATGGATAGCGCAATGCTAGCCCGTACTAAGATTAATGAATTTGCATCAGTAAAAATATCGTTCAATGATATTGTGCTAAAAGCAGTTGCTGTTGCTTTAAAACAGCATCCTAATGTTAATTCCTCCTGGTTAGGTGATAGGATCCGTTATAATGAGCATGTAAACATTGGTGTAGCCGTAGCCGTCGAAGATGGTTTACTGGTACCGGTCGTTCGTTTTGCAGATGGCAAATCACTTTCACATATTTCGGCAGAAGTAAAAGACTTAGCCCAGCGTGCAAAGGCTAAGAAATTACAGCCTTCAGACTGGGAAGGCTCAACTTTTACCATTTCTAATCTGGGAATGTTTGGTATAGATGAGTTTACAGCAATTATTAATCCACCTGATGCCTGCATCCTCGCAATAGGTGGAATTCAGCAGGTTCCTGTGGTTAAAAACGGAGTAGTTGTTCCGGGTAATGTAATGAAGGTTACGTTAAGTTGTGACCATCGTGTTGTTGACGGTGCTACTGGTGCAGCATTCTTGCAAACATTAAAAGCATTGCTTGAAGAGCCTGTAAGATTACTCGTTTAAAAGGAAATACTCTTTATTTCAAAAGGTCTTTGGGTATAATACCTAAAGACCTTTTTTTATTCCTTTGTTGCCGAATTTAGTTCTTGTCATCCGATAACTATCGGATCGGGCAAAAGCCAGAATCAACGAAAACTCACCCCATTTTTATTCTTATCCGCAAAGCCAAATACTTTTTTGAGCAGCGGACTACTCCTGAGGCCTGAATTTTCACGCATCTTTAATTCTTCTTGTGCTATTTCAAGGAATAATCCCTCCATTGCTTTCTGCGTTGCAAAAGTAGAAAGGTCAGTATTTACTTTACCTGCAAGCGGGATTTGATTGTAGGCGGTACTCAGGTCTGTCCAATACTTTGTTGCCTGAGTTTTATCCAATGAGCTCTGAATAACCGGATCAAATTTGGCCTCCAATGCTTTACTTGTTACACGCTGAAAATACGTAGTTGCAGAATTTTTTTGATCACTCAATAATATATTTGAAGCATCCTGAATACTCATTTCTTTGATCGCAGAGATAAAAATTGGTTTTGCCTCTTTGGCAGCAAGTTCAGCAGCCCGGTTCAGACTAAGAATAAAGTCATCACAGGCTTTGTTCATACCGATTCCGCGTAGGGCCTTCTCAACTTTTCTAGCTTCAGGTGGGAAAAGCAGCTTGATTGCGGAGTTTCCCAAAAAACCATTTTGAAGAGATAGCCGATCTGTGCCGGCAGAAACGCCTATCTCAAGGGCTTCTTTTAAAGCGTCTCCAATTTCTGTCTGACTTGGACCACCCGGTTTAATGGCATTAGCGGCTTCTCTTAAAACCTGTGGTAACCTAATCTGCGCAAATGAAGATAAAGCACTGAATAAAAAAATACTTAGGATTGCAGTTTTGATTTTCATGATTTGAATTTAGCGAAATAAACGGTTCTTAATGCATTTAAGTATTGGCATTTAATCTTCGTCAATTATATACGTTAAATCAGGATTATAGTCTGTATAAATTTATTTTTTATTCCGGTCTGCGTAAGCAAAAACTTTCTGTAGGAGGGGACTCGTTCTTGCTGATAATTTTGAGCGTATTTTCAATTCTTCCTGTGCAATCTCAAAAAATATTCCTCCAATTACTTTTTGTGTGATTTAGGAACTAAGATCAGGGTTTACTTTTCCGACAAGCGGAATGCTGTTGTAAGCAGTAATTGCATCAGTCCAATATCGGGTTGCCCCAACCTTGTTTAAACTATTCTGGATAATTGGTTGAAATTTCTGCTGTAGTTGTTCAGTAGTTACCCGTTTAAAATACAATATCGCTGCGTCTTGCTGGCCACTTAGTAAAATAGTTGAAGCATCGCTGAATGTCATCCCTTTTATTGCTGATATAAATATTGGTTTGGCCTCAATTGCCGCCGCTTCGGCCGCTCTGTTTATACCTAAAATTAAATTGTCTGCAAGTTTGTTTAATCCTACACTTCTAAGTGTACGTTCAACTTTTTGTGCTTCTTCCGGAAACAGAATTTTAATGGCCGCATTGGCAAAAAAACCATCTGTCTGAGACAATCTTTCAGATCCCGCAGATGTACCAAGCTCCAGTGCTTGTTTTAACCCCATGGAAATCTCGGCGACACTTGGGTTTCCAATTCCGGTTTGGTTAAGGATCTGTCCAGCCTGATTCAAGGTATCGCAGGAGGAAAACAGGAACAGAATTGTCGACAATGTATATATTTTCAGAGACTTCATAATAGGATTATAAACTTAATTTATTTGAATTTGAGTAGAAGATGAAATGAAAATTTCAAGATAATTTGTAACTTTTGTTTTCAATTCTTGCTCATTTTACTTGATCTATTAATAAGTTAGCAAAACTCCTGCCACTATCCACAAATATTATATTTGCTTGATCAGCTTAAAAACCGGCATAATTGAGATCTAACAAAAGTTCATCCAGCAAAACTAGTACCAGTGAGCATGAAATGCTTTTTGAGTAATGCAATACGGGTGTCCTCGAGTTGTTGGGCAAACTCTATGAGAAGTATATGCCTCTCGTATTTGGCTTATGTCTAAAATACTTCCTAGATGAAGAGCAAAGCAAGGATGCTGTGATACAGATTTTTGAGGACTTGACATAAAAAGTTAAAGGTTCATGATGTAACTAATTTCAAGGGCTGGCTTTATACCCTGACCAGAAAACATTGTCTAATGATTATCCGTTCACCATCAAAGTACGAAATGGTAATTATTGATGAAAATTTTATGGAAAATGATGCCTTTGTGCATCTTAACCTTGAGGATGATACCGAAGAAAAGCTATCCACAATGTCAAAATGTGTTGATGATCTGCTATCAGAGCAGAAAATAAGCGTTAATCTGTTTTACATGGAGTAAAAATGTTATAATGAAGTTGCGGATATCTCAGGCTTTGACCTAGACGAGGTTAAAAGTTATATAGAGAACGGGAAACGAAATCTGAAAATTTGCATAGAGAAGAATAGTGAAAACTAATTTAATCGATAGCTTAATGATCAAGGCTTACCTAGAAGGAAAGCTGGATTACGAAATTATGTACAGGCTTGAAAAACAAGCTTTGGATGATCCTTGCCTTTGGGAGGCATTGGAAGGATATTCGCAGACCTCAAATTCTGGCACAGAACTAAGTATTTTGCAAAGGCAGTTACATGAACGGATAGTTCATTTGCAGGAAAACAAAAAGGTTTTTCATTTTATATGGCAGCGTTTGAGCGTTGCAGCCTCAGTCTCGGTCTTATGCATTACTGCCGGCATTCTGTTCTGGATGAATATTTACCGGCCAGGATCCACTGCAGAAAGGCAAGTTCATGTTTCACTTATAGACCGCGATTCACTTAAAACAGAGATCCAAGGCTCCCAGAATCGTCCGGTAATTAAGGAGAAGGAATATCCAACTTCATCTGAAGAGACCATAATTTCTGCTTATCGTTCACCGGCTGTAATAAATCAACAACCCGAAGAAAATACTGCATCTACATCAGCGAATCCTGAGATTACTTCCGCTGGAACTAAAATTCAGTCCGCTAAACTTCTTTTAGAAGGGCGAGGAACCGAAAGCAAGGCTCTCGCATCTTCAGCTGGTATTGGTATTTCAGAAGATGGAGTTCAACCTGTTCCGGGTTGGGATATCTACCGAAAATACTTAAAGGATAATATTCGCATTCCTGCACTTGAACCTAAGGTTAGCGGCTCAGTGCTTTTATACTTTGAGATCAACGAAATTGGAAAACCTACAAACTTCCAAATTCTTAAGGGACTGACAGAGGATTGTAATAATGAAGCTATTCGACTGATCAAAGATGGACCAGTCTGGAAAACCTCTGTTAGGAATAAAATTAATGGCGGCAGGATTGAAGTCCGGTTTTGATTTTAAATCACGTAATTGAAATGCTTAGACTGCCATATTTGTCTACATTTGAAAATAAATTAAACAAATGAAAAGATTAGTCACCCTAATTTTATTGGTATCTATCTTTTCCGGATGTAACGGACCAGATGCCGGGAAGATCATAGATAAAAGTATAGCTTTCTATAACATGGGTAAGCTATCTGATGCAACCCTGGAATTTAAGTTCAGGACAGCTAGTTTTAAAGTGATGCAGAAAGGTGGTCAGTTTAAATATGAACGATTTTTTACTGATTCTACAGGCAATATTCATGATATATTGAGCAATGAAGGTTTTAAGCGCATATTGGACGACAAGGAATTAGTACTTGATCAGAAAGAATCAGACAAATACCGACAGTCGCTGAATGCGGTTGTTTATTTTCTATACTTACCACTTAAATTAAAAGATGCGTCCGTGGTAAAAAAATATCTTGAAGAAATTCAGATCAAGGGTAAAAAATACCATAAGATTGAAATTTCGTTCGAAAAGTCGAAGGAATCAGGTGATCACAGAGATGTATTTTATTACTGGTTTGATGCCGAAGATTTCAGCATGGATCATTTTGCATATAGTTCAGGGGGTAATCGTTTCAGGGAGGTACTCAGAACACAGAAAGCTGGAGGTGTAATTTTTCAGGATTATATTAATTACCAGATGCCGTTGGATGACTCTCTGACTACGGTTGATAAGTATGATAGTTTATATGAAGCAGGTAGGCTAAGAGTATTATCTCAAATTGAATTGAAGGATATTGTACTGAAATAAGCTTATTACCTTCAGAAGTTCTACTCTTTCATCAAAGAAATAAACTGAGCAGAAAATAAAGTATTGCTGCCAGTGCTGCAGAAACGGGTATAGTTAATATCCATGCCCACATGAGGCTGATTGTAACTCCCCATCTTACAGCTGATACTCGTTTGCTCAAACCTACTCCAATAATAGCTCCGGTAATAGTATGGGTAGTTGAAACCGGTATTCTGAAATATTCTGTCATGAATAAAGTAATTGCTCCTGCAGTTTCTGCAGCAACACCTTCCAATGGAGTAACTTTAGTAATTTTGGTACCCATTGTTTTCACAATTTTCCATCCACCACTCATTGTTCCTGCTGCTATGGCTGTGTAACAAGCGATAGGTACCCATTCAGGAATATGGTTAATTTTTACCTTACCGTTTAATACGGTATAATCTACATGAAGCCAGGCCGACATCGTATCCACACTAAGGTTAGCATCTTTTAAGTATACAATAATTGCAGCTGCAATTATTCCCATAACTTTCTGGGCATCGTTTCCACCATGACCAAGACTGAATAATGCAGATGAAACTAACTGAAGCTTTTTGAACCACCACTCTGCTTTTGAAGGGTTGGCATAGCGGCAGACATTGATAATTATCACCGTAATAACGTAAGCCATAATCATACCGATAATCGGTGCCAAAACGATAAAAGCAGCGACTTTTCCAATAATACCAAGATTTATGACGCTCAAACCGCCATGCGCAACAGCTGCTCCTGCAAACCCACCAATCAAGGTATGTGATGAGCTTGAAGGAATTCCATACCACCAAGTGAGTAAATTCCAGCAAATCGCTGCTATTACACCGGCCAGAATAACTACCAGGTTAATATTCATGGTGTCAGCGGTCTTAGCTACAGTATCTGCCACATTTAAATTGAATATCCAGTAAGCAAGAAAATTGAAAAAAGCCGCCCAAACTACTGCCTGAAAAGGTGTTAAAACTTTCGTGGAAACAACGGTTGCAATAGAATTCGCAGCATCATGAAAACCATTGATATAATCGAATATCAATGCTAGGATAATGATTACAATTAATAATGTAAAACCCATAAAGCTGGTGTAATATCTTTAATGATGTAATTAAGCGTTTTTTACTAGAATAGATTCCAGCACGTTGGCTGCATCCTCGCACATGTCTGTTGCGGTTTCAAGTCCGGAAAGTACTTCCTTATATTTGATCAGGTTTACCGCATCTTTTTCATTATCGAAAAGCTCACCAACTGCTTTGTCAAAAACATAATCAGCCTGATT
>JBDNGV010000056.1:0-6172 GCA_041689125.1 Daejeonella sp. | reverse complement strand
TCAAGACTGAATCTCGGTTCATTTGAGAATAATTATTAAGATTGACTTCAAAAGCTAGGTAATGCAAATATTATAATAAGATTCAGGTAAATATGACCCAAAATGGGTCGCATGTTTATAGAATATTTTCTTTGAAGCGATTCTATAAACATTTGACCCTGCCAGGGTCAGTGAGACTGAAAGCTGAACTTCCTATATGGGGAAGGTAGATTATGGAAGTTGATTCACATCAATGGAAAGTAAATAAATTAAAGCTGTAATCACGACGAATGAAAAATATCTTTCAGTTAACATTTGTCCGTTGTTTGTTACCAGTGATTTAAAGTTAAGCATCAAATTATAGCGTGAACTCTAAATTCCCCTTAGCCCTCAGGTCATCCCGACGCAGGAGGGATTTTGCATAAGGAACCTCAGCACGATATCTTTTGCCTGCTATTCACTAATTAATTGTAAATTAGATTTTAATGGCTCATTTATTCTCAACTCTCAATTTCCAATTCTCCATTCTCCACTGTCAATTAAATAGGAGTCAAGTAAGTTGGGTTTAGCATTTTCTAATGGTGTATAAAGTTGCTGAATTCTTGTCTGGCATGATAGAAAAAACAATTTTCATTTGCACTTTATACTTAATCCCCCTATATTTGCAAACCATTTCAAAAGGAGCTTCTTTTTGATTTTTGTTTGCCCGATAGTATAATGGTAGTACAACTGTTTTTGGTGCAGTTTGTCTAGGTTCGAATCCTGGTCGGGCAACCAATAAATTTCGAGTTTCGGAATTGCACATTTCAAGGTTCGCTTAGCGATTAATATTTTATTAATTGTGTTTTTATTAATTTTAAGCCGAAATTATAATTTCGAAATCCGAAACAAAAATGCCCGTAACATTTAATACCATCAAATTATTTGCCGGCTCAGGCACTACCGATCTTGCAAAGAAAATAGCTGTAAGCTATGGCAAAGAATTGGGAGACATGACTTTATCCAGATTTAGTGATGGTGAATTTCAGCCCCACTACAATGAGTCGGTTCGGGGTTGCGATGTATTTCTGATTCAATCGACTAATCAGCCTAATGATAATCTCATAGAGCTATTGTTAATGATAGATGCAGCAAAAAGGGCTTCAGCACATTATATTACGGTTGTAGTTCCTTATTATGGTTTAGCCAGACAGGATCGAAAAGATAAGCCGAGGGTAGCGATTGGTGCTAAATTAATTGCTAACTTGATTACTGCTGCCGGAGCTCACCGGATCATGACTATGGATTTACATGCCGCACAAATACAGGGTTTCTTCGATATTCCTGTAGATCATTTGGATGCATCCGTAATTTTTGTGCCTCATATTAAGAGTCTCGATTTGCCTAATCTGACCATTGCCTCACCTGATATGGGAGGCTCTTACAGGGCAAGGACGTTCGCCAAATATTTTAATGCAGAAGTCGTAATCTGTGACAAACAAAGAAAAAGAGCGAACGAAATCGAATCCATGTCAATCATTGGTGATGTTACCGGAAGAGATGTAGTTCTAATTGATGATATCTGTGATACTGCCAGAACGCTTGCAAAGGCTGCAGAGCTTATTATGGAAAAAGGTGCCCATAGTGTTAGAGCAGTTTGTACCCATCCGGTATTATCGGGATCTGCATACCGAACTATTGAGAAATCGGCTCTTACTGAACTGATTGTGACAGATACCATTGCCTCAGCTAAATCAAGCCCTAAAATAAGAGTACTTTCAACGGCAGATCTTTTCAGTCGTGCAATTGCCAATGTTAATGAACACGCTTCAATAAGTGAATTGTTTAAAATAGATTAGGGAAGAATTAAGAACCAAGAATCAAGAACAAAGAATCAAGAACAAAGAATCAAGACAAAAAATATTAGATTGTTAGGTTTTCTAACAAAAAGTATCAATAACAAACAAATAAATAATTATGAAATCAATTGCTATTAGCGGTTCTCCAAGAGAGAACGTAGGGAAAAGAGACGCTAAAGAGCTGCGTTACGAAGGTAAAGTGCCTGCAGTTCTTTATGGTGGAAAAAATCAACTCCACTTTTCTGTGTCTGCATCTGATTTGAAAAGTCTGGTTTTTACACCGGAAGTTTCTTTCGTTGCTTTAGATGTTGCCGGTGTGAAAGCACAGGCTATCATTCAGGATGTACATTTTCATCCATTAACTGATCTTCCATTACATGTTGACTTTTTAGAATTAGATGAAAAGAAACCTGTAGTTATGTTGATCCCGGTAAAATTAACCGGCACATCACCTGGTGTTAAAATCGGTGGTAAGTTGATTCAGAAATTACGTAAACTTCGTGTAAAAGCATTGCCTAAAGACATGCCTCAATACGTAGAAGTTAGTATTTCTCAATTAGAGGTTGGAAAATCTGTAGGTGTTGGATCTTTGAAGTTTGATAATTTCAAGATCACAAATAATCCTGAAGATACGATTGTATCAGTGACTATGTCACGTGCCCTTAAGCAGGCAGAGACTGATGCCAAGAAATAATTAGGACTTCTTAACTACCATAATTAAGCAGTGCGGGGTTTTCCTGCACTGTTTTTTTTTGTAAGCACATACTTTTTTAAAAGCTTTCAAGCATATTTGTAATCCACATGAAATATTTGATCATAGGTTTAGGGAATATCGGCCCGGAATATGCAGATACCAGGCATAATGTAGGGTTTATGGTTGCTGATGAATTGGCTAAACAATCGCATTCATCTTTTTTCAATATGCGACTGGCCTATTATACCGAGTATACTTTTAAAAGTCGCAAGATATTTGTGATCAAACCAACTACTTACATGAATCTAAGTGGCAAGGCAGTAAATTACTGGATGCAAGACCTGGGCATCCCTGCCGAAAATATATTGGTTATCGTGGATGATCTTGCATTGCCTTTCGGAACAATTCGTTTGAAACCAAAAGGAAGTGCTGCCGGTCATAATGGATTGAAGAGTATTGAAGGGGTTCTTGGTGGAACTGACTATGCAAGGCTGCGTTTTGGAATAGGGGATAATTTCCCCAAAGGCAGACAGGTAGATTATGTTTTGAGCGGATTTGATCCTGATGAACAGAAAGAATTACCTGCATTGATCGATCGATCGGTAGAATTTATAAATAGTTTTGTAACTGTGGGTGCAGAACTAACCATGACGCGTTTAAATAAATAATACAGCATTAACTTATATATTTTACTGCCAGTACAAATAATTGTATTTTTTTTATGAAGATTTACGGAATACCCAATTGCAATACAGTAAAGAACACGCTAGACTGGTTCAGGCTGAATAAAATTGATTTTGATTTTCATGATTTTAAAAAGCTTGGAGTGAATGAGATTAAGCTTGAGGAATGGTCAAAGCACTTGGGTTGGGAGGCACTTTTAAATAAGCGCGGAACCACTTGGAAATCGCTTCCACCTGAAATTCAGAATGGTATTACCACTAAGGAATTGGCATTTAGACTGATGAAAGAAAAGGTTAGTGTCATTAAGAGACCGGTAATTGAAACAGATTCTGGTTTGGTTCTTTTGGGATATAATGAGGAACAGTTAGTTGAACTTTTACATTGAAATTTTAAGAAATAATATGAAATAATTATGAATAGATTGAAATTATTAATTTGCGCAATTGCGCTATTATGCTATGTAAATCAAGCATTTACACAACAAGTTCAGGTAGGTGGTAATTATAGTTATCACGATACTTTCGGACCTATGTTCTATACAAAAAACGGTAATGAATATAGGTCTGCGGGTGGGCAGCCCGGACCAAAGTACTGGCAAAATCGGGCTGATTATAAGTTGATGGTCAGGTTAGATGAACAAAGTAACGAGATCTCAGGGACTGTAGTTTTAACCTATACCAATAATAGTCCAGATAAACTCCCATTTATCTGGATGCAACTGGATCAGAACTTATTCAAGGAAGATTCACGCGGACATGCGATCATTCCTCCCGGGGGTAGCCGAAGTGGTGCACGCGGACAGAATTTTGATGGTGGATATAAAATTAAATCTGTAAAAATCCTTTCGGTTGAAAAGGGAAAAACTACAGAGAAGAATGTCGAACACTTTATAGAAGACACCAGAATGCAGGTTTATCTTCCTAATGAACTTTCACCAGGAGGAGGACAGCTTCGGTTAAAGGTCGAATATTCTTTCATCTCACCTGACTATGGTTCTGATCGTATGGGTATTTTGAATTCAGCAAACGGCAAGATCTACTCAGTTGCTCAATGGTATCCAAGAATGTGTGTTTATGACGATGTATCGGGCTGGAACAGCATTCCATACCTTGGCCCGAGTGAGTTTTACCTCGAGTACGGGGATTATGATATCAGTATCACTGTACCTGCAAACCATATTGTAGTTTCATCGGGTGAGCTAGTAAATCCACAGGATGTCTATACCCCTGAACAGCAACAAAGGTGGAAAGCTGCAGCACAAAGTGATAAGACAGTTATGATTAGATCTGCTGCTGAAGTAAGTAATCCGGATTCTCGTCCTAAAGGGAAGCAGGAACTTACCTGGAATTTTAAATTAAAGAATGCACGTGATGCAGCTTGGGCTTCGTCTGCTGCCTTTATTATTGATGCCGCTCGTATGAATCTTCAAAGTGGTAAAAAATCAATGGCAATTTCTGCTTACCCGGTCGAAAGTGATGGGAATGATGCCTGGGGCCGTTCTACAGAATATACCAAGGCATCGAATGAGTTTAATTCGAAGAAATGGCTGGAATTTCCTTATCCAGCTGCAACAAACGTTGCTTCAATTGCTGGGGGAATGGAGTATCCCGGCATTGTATTCTGCGGTGCGAAATCTAAATCCGGAGACCTATGGGGGGTTACTGACCATGAGTTTGGTCATACTTGGTTCCCTATGATAGTAGGATCCAATGAGCGATTGCATGCCTGGATGGATGAAGGTTTCAATACTTTCATTAATTCTCTGGCATCAGCTGATTTTAATAATGGAGAATACCGGCCTGCTAAATCAGATATGCATGCACTCGGAAAAGTATTAACCAATCCTGGTTTTGAACCGGTTATGAGCAGTCCGGATAATATGAAAGAAAAAAGTATCGGCTTGCTTGCCTATTACAAGCCTGCGATCGCACTTGGCATTTTACGTGAGCAAATATTGGGTAAAGAGCGTTTCGACAGGGCTTTTAAAACCTATATTGATCGTTGGGCTTATAAGCACCCAACTCCGGATGATTTCTTCCGTACCATGGAAAATGTATCGGGAGAAAATCTGAACTGGTTTTGGAGAGCTTGGATCCTGAATAATTGGAAGCTGGACCAGGGAGTGGTGGATATGAAATATGTAAATAATGATTTTAAGCTTGGGGCTTTGATTACTATTGAAAATCTGGATAAAATGGCAATGCCCGTTATTCTGGAGATCAAAACTAAAAGTGGAAAAGTAAACAGGCTAAAGCTCCCTGTCGAGGTTTGGGAACGTAATATCCGCTTTACCTTTAATTATCCTTCAACAGAGGAGATTGTTTCGATTGTGTCTGATCCGGATAAGGTTTTCCCTGATACTAACCCGGTAAATAATACGTGGCCTGCAACAAATTAAATAATGCAATGCTTTCCAGCATCCGCAACCGGCGGACACTGGAAAGCTTATTAGAATATATTGATAATCCTTCTGGCAGTACGCTGAACTTTTCTGGACTTCTTACGGCTATCTGAATCCTGTTTTACCGTTCTATATACGCGACCGGCCTTGCGCACTATTTTCTTTAATTTCTTTCTATTCGATTTTGAGCCAGAGGTATTTTCGGTTTTTTTAAGTAATAGTTGAATTAATTCTTTGGCATTTCTTGTATTTGTATTTTCGGCTTTTGCTTCAGGTAGCACAACACTGAAAAGCATAATAAAAATGATGGAGAACAGGAGCTTTTTCATGACTTGATTTTTTTAAAAGGTTTTTACTCAGGTTCAGGTAAAATCCCTGACTCTTTTAATATAAGACGCACAGCCGGATTATATAGTTGCATGGGAAATGATAAATTTCTGCAGAATAGCAGTAGAGTTATCAAAGCCTAAGTAAATTGTTCAGTTTTGATAAAGGCAAGGTGATTTAGAACTGCCCTTAATTCACCGTAAGAAACGTCATCGCCCAATGCAACTTTTGTCTCCACTGTGCTTGAAT
>JBDNGV010000055.1:0-6408 GCA_041689125.1 Daejeonella sp. | reverse complement strand
TTGAAGGGATGGACAAGAGTTTGGGTGACCTAATGGACTATTTGGATACGGAAGATATATTTGATGATACTTATATTCTATTTCTTACAGATAACGGTGGATTAACAATAACCCCTCAACGTGGCGGATTGGCACATACACAGAATTTCCCTTTAAAGATGGGGAAGGGATCATTGTATGAAGGGGGGATTCGGATACCCATGATCGCTGCGGGTCCAGGAATAGCTAAAGCCAGTATAAACAATCAATATGTTGGTGTTGATGATATTTTTCCGACCGTTTTGGAGCTTGCCGGACTGAAAAAATACAGCACTTCACAGCAAGTTGATGGAAGAAGTATCAGCCCTTTTCTGTTTGACTTGAATAAAACAGATAATGAGAAGACACTTTTATGGCATTATCCAAATAACTGGACTACCATTAATCTTAAGGGTATTTCTTGGGGCTCTGCTATTAGAAAGGGTAATTGGAAGCTACTTTATTTTCATAAAGCAGGTAAACTAGAACTATATGATCTGAATGCCGATATCGGAGAGAATAATGATCTTTCATCAATGCAACCCGATAAACTAAAAGAGATGGCCGAGCTTCTGACAAATGAGCTTAAAAAAAGAGGAGCCGCAATGCCAACTTACAAAAAAACCGGGAAGCAGATTCCATGGCCGGATGAATTATATGTTCAGATTACGGATTCATTAAAACTTCAGCAGATCATACAGCCTCCTAGAAAGCAAAACACTGCTTCAATTAATTTTATTCAGCCATCTCGATATCATGATCATCGCCAGAGTTTACAAAACAGTTATCTTAAGTTTAGCCTTGAAAAAAAGGGAAGGGTAGCTTTCATGGGTGGATCCATCACAGAGCATGGTGCTTGGCGCGAGAAAGTAGAAGGTTATTTGAAAAGCCGGTTTCCTGATACCGATTTTGAATATATCAATGCAGGAATCAGCTCAACAGGCAGCACTCCCGGAGCCTTCCGCCTCGAGCAGGATGTGCTTTCAAAAGGGCCAATCGACTTGTTTTTTGAGGAAGCAGCAGTAAATGATGAAGTTAACGGCTTTGATGGGAAATCACAATTGAGAGGAATGGAGGGTATAATTAGCCATGCATTACGGCGCTATCCTAACATGGATGTCGTGATTTTGCATTTTGTTGATCCACCCAAACTTGAAATCTATAAAAAGGGAGGTATTCCTTTTGTAATTCAAAATCACGAAAAGGTTGCTGAACGATACGGTGTGAACAGTATTAATTTAGCTAGAGAAGTTAGCGATCGAATTGTTGCAGGTGAGTTTAACTGGAAGGATGATTTTAAAGATCTTCATCCATCACCTTTCGGACATGAGATCTATGCCCGATCAATCAATACATTTTTGGATAATGCATTTGCAAAGGCTTCTTTAGATAGCCCGAAACCTTTAGCCCGTCAATTGCCAAAAGCGCTGGATAGTTTCAGCTATACTTCAGGTGAATACTTATCTGTTAAGCAGGCTATCTATGTCAATAATTGGAATTTAATTGAGAGATGGTCGCCTAAGGATGGCGTGTCCACAAGAAAGCGCTATGTAGATATTCCTGCATTGGTAGCAGAAGTATCAGGTGCTGAAGTGAAGCTTGATTTTACAGGAAAGGCTATTGGGATTTGTATTGCTTCAGGACCAGATGCAGGTATGATAGAATACAGTATTGATGGAGCTGCTTTTAAAAAGATAGATCTGTATACTCAATGGAGCGCGGGTTTACATTTACCTTGGTATTTGATGCTAAGTGATGAATTACAGGATAAAAAACATTCAGTTATCATCAGAACACTTACTGAGAAAAACAGTAATAGTAAAGGAAATGCCTGCAGAATACTGCATTTTTTGGTTAATTAAGTAAGATTTATGTGTTATGCCTCACCCTGACGAACGAACGTACTAAACATAAACCGATAAAAAACGGGACTTAAAATTGTTAAAACTTAAGCGTCGACATTCAAACTCAATTAAAAAAAATGACGGTTTTAAATACTAAATGAGCAAAAAGTATTTAGACATAAAAACCAAACTTAAATTGGAGATTACCAAGACGGAAAATAACGACTTGGCTCATTTGACACACTTTTTTCAGAACCACAAAAATGGTGTTTCTCACTACTATAGACCTACTGCAACAGCCTATTTAGTGGACTTACATGAAAAATTAAAGATTTTTGAAGAACCTAATTTTCAATATTATTTACCAATAAAATAGGATATTCCATTTCCACCACAGACGACACCAAAGTTCAAATTCATTGACCTATTTGCAGGAATTGGCGGAATAAGAATGGCTTTTCAAAATCTTGGTGGAAAATGTGTTTTTACAACCGAATGGGATACTTATTCTAAAAAAACGTATGATGCTAATTTTAGAGAAGTTCCATTTGGCGAAATCACTCAAATAAATGAAAATGAAATTCCAGACCATGACATCTTATTAGGTGGTTTTCCTTGTCAACCTTTTTCTATTGCAGGAGTTTCAAAGAAGAATTTGGGCGTTACCCTAAAGGGTCGGGCTTTTCGTTCCAATCTTTTGTTCGTTCCTCACAAAAGGATTTCCACTGCAATCCCTAACGCATTAAAACAAGTGGCATAATGGAAGAATTAGAAATATTTTTGAGTTCAGACCAGCCTTCTACTTGCCCTAAATGTGGAAATAGAACAGAAATAGTCAAGGAATTTGAATTTTCTCAACAACATAAATGTCTTTCCGAAAAATGTAATTTTCAATTCATTTTAGAATTTGATAATGAATTATGAAAGAAGGGCAAAAATTATGGACAAGAGATGAATTAATCTTGGCAGTAAATCTTTATTGCAAACTACCTTTTTGACGACTACATCGTTTAAATCCTGAAGTAATCCATCTTGCTAATCTTATCGGAAGAACAACAAGTTCAATTGCTTTCAAGCTTGTAAATTTCGCAAGTCTTGACCCGAGTTTGAAAGCACGAGGAATTAAAGGTGCATCAAATGCAAGTAAATTAGATGCTGAAATTTGGAATATGTTTTTTAATAATTGGGATATTTTACCTTTTGAAAGTGAAAAATTATTAGCAAATTTTGAACATACAACAGTTGAGAAATTAAACCATATTCCTGAATTTTAACTAATAAAAGAAGGGAAAATGAGAGAAGAAGTAGTGAAAGTTAGAGTAAATCAATCTTTTTTTAGAAGGTCAATATTAGCATCTTATAATAATACTTGTTGCATAACAGGAATTCAACAATCAGAATTTTTGATTGCTGGTCATATTAAAACGTGGAGTATTGATGAGAAAAATAGACCAAATACGCAAAATGGAATTGCAATTAACGCATTCCACGACAAAGCTTTTGAAACTGGCTTAATGACTATTACAACTGATATTGCGTTAGGGATAGAAGCGAAAAGCCCACAGCGAAGTGCAACGTAGCGAGGACTTGTAGCGGATAGCCCGACCCTTTAGGGTAACGCCCAAAAATTTACATTAAAAAACTTTCGCCAAACGACAATTCAAAAAATCAAGTTTAATCGGAGGTAGCTTTGAAATTCTAAATATTTTACCAATTTCTGAAATTAAAAATGAAGAAGCTGGAGATTGGAACAATGAGCGTTTCAAAGCATCAATAAATTACTCTTGGATTGCAGAAGATGGAAATTTATTTCCTGCACCAAATGCACAACTAATACTTTATTCTAAGTATCCTGAAGTTAGATTTTCTGGATTTTTGGAAAAATGCCAAAAACCACCATCAGCATTAATGGCACAAAGGCTTGCAGGTAGGCTTTAGGAATTACACCAAATGCTTATTCAGAATCCGACTTTTTAGGGTGGGAAGTTAAACAATTTGGGGTGGCAAACTTTGCAAGAGTTAATTCAGCCATCATAACTTTAATTACACCCGAACCAATAGATGGAATTTATAAAACGGATGAAGCAGTATCATTTTTACGACAATATGGTTATGCAGACAAAATAGGCATAGGAGAAAGAATTAATTTTGGTGGTGTTCACAAAACAGGTATTCGACATCCCTTAACAAATCTATAAATGCAACTAATAGGTTTTGACGCAAAAAGTGTAAAAATCAGAAATACAAACGGACGAATTTCTTTGGTTGATATTAGTGGAAATGAAACTGCATCTTGGAGTTTTGCATCTATGCTTTTACATTGGAATAGAAAAGATAATCAAGCGTGTTACGTCCCTTCACTTTCTGAAAATGAAAACGAAAGACAATATAATTACGGAAAGAACATAATTTTAGGAACAGGAACAGATTTTCTATTATTCCTCGGGCAAATGGCGAGTGGAAATATTTATTACGACCTAGGTATAAAAATGGAAAATGCTTCGAAAAAACCAAAAAAGCGCTTAGCTCCATTTTCTGCTGCAGACCCAGCACATAAAAACGGCGCCAAGCGTCGCCCCTTACTAAATATGGAACCGCTAATCCTTGAATGGCGTACTGGTAGAAGAATTATAAACTGAAAAATCCTTGATAATTGGCTCAGCAAGGCTTTTTATAATACTTAGCTTTAAAGCATTAACTTCTATTTCCTTAAATCTCGAAATGAATTTATGGCCTAAACTTGTTCCATTACTTATCAATTGCCAGCCATTTTTTGTTTTACCCTCAATTTTAAATTCTCTAATCCGTTCACCCTGGGCGATATCTTCCATCAGTACGATTTGATTGATCGTCTTATAACCTTTCAAATTTAATACATGATTGAAACCCTTTCCTGAAACCTTTGCCAGAACGGAGGCGAACCGTTTATTGATCTCTGAACCAAATTCTTTTAAACGTTTAACATCAGGTTCTGGAATAAGTCCTTCAGCATTTGGTGTTAAGCCTAGAATTAATGTTGAATTTCTACCTACTGAACCATAATACATATCCATCAAGTTTTCAAGAGGTTGAATGTGTTCTTCATCACCAGGTTCCCAAAACCATTCATGGCGTCCATTATATCCACGTAATGGGGCATCGCTCATAGCCGGCATATAATATTGTCCTTCAGAATCACCTTCTTTGAGCAGCTGAAAATTATTGCTGTAGATCACTTTTTGGTTTGTAGAGTGAGAATAGGGGAAAGGATAAGTTCCCCAACAAGGATAATTGACCATTCCGCTTTCACTCCCTCCCCAGCGGATATCTGCTCGCTGTGTATTATGATAGAAAATAATATTTGGTTGATATTTTTCTACTACAGGCAGGATATTTGGCCCACCTAACTCAGGTCCGTGTGCCCCACCATCAAACCAGACCATGGCCAGTTCTCCATATTTAGACATTAGTTCTTCCGTCATTTTTTCGCAGAGCTTATTATAATGCTGCTGCCTATTTTTTGCGAATGGAGAATTATCATTATGAACCATAAAATCATAAATCCCATAGTTGGAATTCCATCTTATGCCGATATAGAGTCCCGGTAAGATGCCGTATTTGCGGCATGAAGCAACAAAATCACGGACAATATCTCCTTTCCCATTCTGGAATTTAAGAGCCTTCATTGAATAGGGATTCACATCTGATTGGTAAAGTGCAAATCCGGTTTCATGTGTTACCGTTAAGATGGCGATCTTGCCTCCCATATCCTTGACCGCCCTGATCCATTGATCAGTGTCCAACTTTGTGGGATTAAAAATATTATAATCTTCAATTGGATTGATCCTATTTAAGGCCTGATTGTATCTTTTTCCGTCGAATACGTGCAGATCATAAGAGATCAAGGCTGTAAGTTCTGCATCCTGCCAGGTTAGCTGATTTTTTTTAGGTAGGGGAATGTATTTTTGTCCAAATGTAGTGCCTACTGAGACAATTATCAGAAAGCTTATAATTGGATAAATATATTTGTTTGATTTTATGGACTTCATTTTATACGGATTGAGCCGGTAACAATTTTATATTAACTGCCGCGTGGTTTCTGGTTTTTATTTCTTCCCCAATTTGGCAAATCAATATTAAGATCGTCGAATGTAGCTGTCATTTGCTGTTTTAACAGTTCTCTCATTTTCATGATCTTTTGGCTATAAACGGATTCTTTAGAAAGGTCTTGAATTTCCAATGGATCTTTTTTGAGATTAAACAACTGAGTAGTTGAAACCCCGTCTACATTGTAAACGATCATTTTAAAGCCATCATCAGATTTTATGCTTCTACTCCAATGCCCGTAAACATTATAGATAGATGATCTGACTTTGTTTAATGGATTCTGAATAACCGGAATCAATGATTTTCCTTCAACAGTTGAAGGTATTTGTACCTGCAGGTAGTCAAAGATTGTTGGGGTAATATCACTCAAATAAGTAAATCCTTCAGCTTTTTTATTAATTGGTATACCGGGGCCGGACATGATCATTGGCACTCTGATGCTATGCTCATATAAATTTTG
>JBDNGV010000054.1:0-3435 GCA_041689125.1 Daejeonella sp. | reverse complement strand
TTATTTCAGCCTATCTGATCTCAACAACTGAATTTTATCAGGTGTTGAAGGTTCCTATGCTTGCAGAACACTTCTTTGAGCATAAATCATTAAATGAGGGGACAACTTTATGGGATTACCTGATCATGCATTATACAAATAATGATGTTATATATGCAGATCACGACAAAGATATGCGTCTTCCATTTAAATCACATGAAGGTTCGGTTCATAGTATAATTTTGACTTTTATTCATAATTCTCACATACAGGAAATTATCAAGCCTGTTGTTATTGATCTGAATGAGTACAATCTTTTTGAAAATATTAGTTTTAATTCCACCTACCTTTCCAATATCTGGCAACCGCCAAAACACGTTTAATCAATTTTAGTAAAATCATTTACCGGCTTAAATTTTAGGAGCTGGTGTATTTTTATTATTCAAAAAATTGTTAAACAATACACTATATGTTAAATGCAATTATCGAGTTTTCCATCAGGAATAAACTCATTGTTGGATTGTTTGTCATCGGACTTATTGCCTATGGTTCTTATCAAACAACAAAACTGCCAATTGATGCCGTTCCTGATATCACTGATAACCAGGTTCAGGTAATTACCGTTGCCCCTTCGTTCGGCGCAACTGATATTGAGCGACTGGTAACTTTTCCGATTGAACAGGCAAACAGCAATATTAAAGGAATAAAAGAGATCAGAAGTTTTTCCAGATTTGGTCTTTCATTGGTAACCATCGTATTCAATGATGAAACCGACGTTTATTGGGCCAGACAACAGGTTGCTGAGCGGCTTCAGCAGGTTCAAACTGTAATCCCGCCGGGAATAGGAACACCCGAATTAGGTCCGATCTCGACTGGTTTAGGCGAAATTTACCAGTACGTTGTACGGCCGGAAAAAGGCTATGAAAATAAATATAATGAAACAGAACTCAGAACTATTCAGGACTGGATTGTAAGACGTCAATTACTTGGGGTTGAAGGGGTTGCCGAAGTAAGCAGTTTTGGCGGAAAGTTAAAACAATATGAAGTAGCAGTCGATCCCAATAAATTACAATCCTTTAATATTACCATTCACGATGTTTTCAATTCATTGGAACAAAGTAATCAGAATACTGGCGGAGCATACATTGAAAAAGGTCCGACAGTGCTTTTTATCAGGTCGGAAGGTCTCATTGGCTCAATTGAAGATATTGAAAACATCAGTATAAAAAGCACAGAGAGTGGTTCACCAATATTTATAAGGGATGTTGCCGAGATTAATATTGGCTATGCTACACGATATGGAGCTATGACTTATAATGATGAGGGCGAGGTTTCGGGAGCTGTGGTCATGATGCTTAAGGATGCCAATAGCAGTGAAGTCATCAAAAATGTTAAGAAGAGAATAGCTATAATTCAGAAAACATTACCTGAAGGAGTTATTCTTGAGCCATTTCTTGACCGGACAAAAATGGTCAACAATGCCATTTTTACGGTAGAAAAAAATTTACTGGAAGGAGCTCTGATCGTAGTATTTATTCTGGTGCTTTTTCTTGGCAACTTTAGGGCCGGTTTGCTGGTTGCATCCGTAATTCCTTTGTCGATGCTTTTTGCGATTATTCTGATGAATACCTTCAAAGTTAGCGGCAACTTGATGAGTTTAGGTGCACTAGATTTTGGCTTAATCGTTGATGGAGCTGTTATTATCGTGGAGGCAGTAATGCATCAGATTTACCATGGCAACAGATTTGGAATGGTCAATCGTTTGTCGCAATCCACCATGGATGAAGAAGTTAAGAAATCAGCCAGTAAAATGATGAATGCTGCTGTTTTTGGGCAAATTATCATATTGATTGTATATCTGCCGATACTAACCTTAGAAGGAATTGAAGGTAAAATGTTTAAACCTATGGCACAAACTGTTGCCTTTGCACTATTGGGGGCTTTTATACTTTCGCTGACCTATATTCCGATGATGAGTGCTTGGTTTTTAAGTAAGAAAGTAAAACATCAACCAAATTTGTCAGACCGTGTGATGCATCGGATTGAAAGGTTTTATCAGAATTTGCTCTCAAAAATATTACGTTTTCCTAAAACAGTGTTGGGAACAGTTATTGCACTTTTTATCAGTGCAGTATTTATTCTTTCCCAACTTGGTGGTGAATTCATTCCGGCACTTGAGGAGGGAGATTTTGCAGTCGATACCAGGGTTTTAACAGGCAGTAACCTAAATACCACCATTGAGAGCACCACGAAAGCAGCACATATACTAAAAACCCAATTCCCAGAGGTTTTAAAAGTTGTAACTAAAATTGGAAGTGGCGAAGTGCCAACCGATCCGATGCCAATGGAGGCAAGCGACATGATGGTTATTCTTAAGGACAAAAAAGAATGGACTTCTGCAAAAACCTTTGATGAACTGGCTGAAAAAATGGGTAAAGCACTTCAAAATGTACCGGGAATCACTACAGGCTTTCAATATCCGGTACAGATGCGTTTCAATGAATTAATGACCGGTGCAAGGCAAGATGTGGTTTTGAAGATCTTCGGTGAAGACCTTGATTCTCTTGCCAAATATGCAGATAAACTGGGTAAAATAGTAAACACTGTTGAGGGCAGTCAGGATTTGTTTGTCGAACCCGTCACTGGAATGCCGCAGATTGTAATCGAATATAATAGAGCTGCAATCGCCCAATATGGTTTAAAAATCGCAGACATTAACAAGGTAGTTAATACTGCCTTTGCCGGACAAAGTTCAGGACTTGTATTTGAAGGTGAAAAGCGCTTTAATTTGGTGGTGAGGTTAAATGCTGAGAAAAGAAAGGATTTAGAGGATGTGAGGAATTTATTAGTCCCCACGCCAAATGGCAACAATATTCCACTCTATCAATTAGCTCAAGTGGAGATCAAGGATGGCCCGAATCAGATACAACGAGAAGATGCAAAACGCAGAATTGTTGTTGGCTTTAACTCAAGGGGGCGTGATGTACAAAGCATTGTAAATGAGCTGCAAGCAAAAGTTGATGACCAGATTAAATTACCAACGGGATATTATATCACTTATGGCGGTGCATTTGAGAACTTGAATGCAGCTAAACAGCGACTGATGATTGCTGTGCCGATATCCCTGCTACTGATATTTGTTTTGCTTTATTTTGCTTTCAATTCAGTAAAACATGGCTTAATTATTTATACGGCCATTCCTTTATCAGCTATAGGAGGAATTTTCTTTTTAGCACTGAGAGGGATGCCATTTAGCATCAGCGCAGGAATTGGCTTCATCGCCCTATTTGGAGTTGCAGTATTAAACGGAATTGTCCTGATTGCTGAATTCAACAGGCTAAAAAAATCTGGACTAACAAATCTTAACAGAATCGTACTTATGGGAACAAAAATTCGCTTGCGTCCGGTAATGATGACTGCTTTTGTAGCATCATTAGGATTCTTACCGATGGCATT
>JBDNGV010000053.1:0-5657 GCA_041689125.1 Daejeonella sp. | reverse complement strand
GTAACGACAGATTCATGGAATAAGATTGAGGGTAGGATGTCTGTTTATGAATTTAAAGGAAATCATTGGACACCGGTTTTTAAAGAAATAGCAATTGTAACAGGCAGGACTGGCATGGCCTGGGGAAAGGGTTTACACAATGCAGAACTGAACAAGGGTAAATTAAAAAAGGAGGGCGATGGAAATTCACCTGCCGGGATATTTTATTTGAGTGGTTTGTTTGGTTATGAAGATATTCTTTCTGAAATGAATTCTTTGAAAGTCGACGAAAGAACCTTTTGTGTTGATGATTCAAAGTCAGCTTATTATAATCAGATAGTTAAGTCGGATACGGTCAAGAAGGACTGGAATTCAGCGGAAACCATGCGCATGAAAAGCGATGTGTATAAGTTTGGAATTTTTGTGGATTATAATGTGAAGCCCGCTATCCCAAATATGGGCTCTTGTATTTTTATGCATATCTGGAGTGGAAGTAATAAGCCAACAGCCGGTTGTACGGCCATGAAGGAGTCTGATATTTTAAAACTTATTGATTTTCTGGACAAAAGGAAGAACCCGATTCTGGTTCAGGTGCCATATTCGGAGTACAATAAGCTAAAAGGCGTATATAAATTACCATAAGCTATAAACAGCGCTTCCTTAAAAAATTAGCACCTTTGTATTTTAAAAGGTAAATATGTTTGAAAATAAAGGACGTACAGAGATTGAACAATTAGGTGAATTCGGTCTGATTGATCATCTGACGAAGAATTTTGAAATCAAAAACAAAAGTACAGTAAAGGCTATCGGAGATGATGCAGCAGTACTTAGCTTCGAGGGAAAGAAAACCCTAATCTCCACCGATCTTTTACTAGAAGGAATCCACTTCGACCTTTCCTACACCCCATTAAAGCATTTGGGATATAAGGCAATTCAGGTCAACCTAAGCGATATTTATGCAATGAATGGAACTGCTACCCAAGTAACGGTCTCTATCGGCTTATCGAGCAAATTTCCGCTTGAAGCAGTGGAAGAATTATATCAGGGAATAAGCATTGCTTGTGAAAAATTTGGGGTTGATCTTGCGGGTGGTGACACTACTTCATCAAAACAGGGCCTGGTGATAAGCGTGACTAGCATTGGTTATGCAGATGAAAAGGACATTTGCTACCGAAGCGGTGCAAACGAAGGCGATCTTTTGTGTGTATCTGGCGATCTGGGTGGTGCTTACATTGGACTTCAGTTATTGGAGCGTGAAAAGAGTATTTTTCTTGAAAATCCAAACATACAACCCGACTTGGAAGGAAAGGATTATATCGTTGAACGGCAGCTTAAGCCCGAGGCCCGAAAGGATATCGTGGAAGCATTGAAACTGATGAAGATTAAACCAACCGCCATGATCGACATTTCGGATGGTCTTGCTTCCGAGATCCTGCACATTTGCAAGCAATCTGATAAAGGCTGTAATTTATATGAAGAAAAGATTCCAATCGACCCAATGACTTATGATACAGCTCGAGATTTTGGAATCGACCCCACCGTTTGTGCTTTAAATGGAGGGGAAGATTACGAATTACTCTTTACCATCAAACAGTCAGATTTTGAAAAGATCAGGAACAATCCGGATATCTCGATTATCGGTCATATGACAGAAGCTTCAGCCGGCTGTAACTTGATTTCAAAATCAGAGAAGGTTCATCCAATCAAAGCGCAAGGATGGAATTCATTAAAAGGAAACCAGAACTGATTTCCCCAATGGAAAGCCAGGAGTTTTTAATTCGATACGCAAAAAAGTAAAAATGATTTTAAGAACAGCTAAACTCCTTTTATTTTTTCTTATTTTCTCAAATGCAGTAAATGCGCAGTCAAAAAATGTTGATCCACCCGCTGCTATTTTCCCCTTGCCTACTGAAGAGCAGATGCAATGGCACGAGATGGAGACTAATGCCTTTGTGCATTTTACAACCAATACTTTTACCGGTTTATAATGGGGTTATGGTGACGAAAAAGAATCTATAATTAATCCAACAGCTCTTAATACCCGGCAATGGGCCAAACCCCTAAAAGAAACCGGTTTTAAAACGCTGATATTAACCACAAAACATCATGATGGCTTTTGTCTCTGGCCAAGTAAATACACAGAACATTCGATAAAAAATAGTCCCTATAAGAACGGTAAAGGGGATCTTGTAAAAGAAACAGCAGAGGCCGCAAAAAAGTACGGACTGAAGTTTGGGGTTTATCTTTCTCCATGGGATAGAAATCATCCTGAATATGGAAAGCTGGCCTATCTTGATTATTATCGCAATCAGCTTACTGAATTGTTTACAAATTACGGCCCGGTTTTCGAAATGTGGTTTGATGGTGCCAATGGCGGCGACGGGTATTATGGCGGCTCACGTGAAATCCGAAAAATAAATGCTGTGAGCTATTACGACTGGCCAAAAACGCTGAATATAGTCCTTAAAACTCAGCCCAATGTGATCTTTTTCAGTGATGCCGGTCCGGGTGTTAGATGGGTGGGTAATGAACGCGGAGTAGCCGGTGAAACTAACTGGAACACGATATCTACAAATACTCTGCATGCCGGTAAATCGGGGATATCTACTATTTTAAATTCAGGTTCAGCGTGTGGGGATAAATGGGTACCGGCGGAGGTGGATGTTTCAATAAGACCAGGGAGGTTTTATCATGCCAATGAAGATACCAAAGTAAAGACAGCAGAGCAGCTATTTGAAATTTATCTGAGTTCTGTTGGCCGTGGTTCGACTCTTTTACTTAATATTCCGCCAGATCAGCGCGGACTTTTTCACGAAAAAGATATCGAATCCCTGAAAGGATATAAAAGAATATTACGAATTGATCCAGTCATAACTTCAAGAATCAGGATAAACATCAGCGATTCTAAGGCATGCCCTTTAATCTCAAATGTTGAAATTTATTGATCAAACTTCCTAATACAAAAGACATGAAGAATGTATTATTTATTTTATTTACCTGCTGCGCATTTAGTTCAGTGAATGCACATGCTAAAGACGGTTTTGCGAAAGGATTAGAATGGCTGAAGTAAAAGGAAATGTTGTAAATAACCGTTTTGAGGCAACTTATTTTAAACTTTTACCGGAAAGTTCTAAAAGCAATTAATCTTCATCGTCACTAATAAACTTTTGATCCAGTTGTTTACCCGTTCTGGCTCCCAATTTTTTAATCTTTTCTGCTGTGGCACTCAGGTTACCACGCCCAGTGGATAACTTATTAATTGCTTTATCATAAGCTTCTTGGCTTTGTTTTATATTTTTGCCAATACCCTCCATATCGGTCATAAAACCAATGAATTTATCATACATTTCGCCGCTAAGTCGGGCTATTTCCATAACATTTCGGTTTTGCCGTTCCTGTTTCCACATGCTGGCAATGGTGCGTAATGTAGCTAGCAGTGTTGACGGACTCACAATGACCACATGTTTTTCCCAGGCAAAATTGAATAGCTCTGCATCCTTCTGAACCGCAATGCTAAAACTGGATTCGATAGGAATAAAAAGCATTACAAAATCGGGGGAATTTATCTTATAGAGTTCACTGTAATTTTTGGAAGAAAGTTCAACGATATGGTTGCGAATGGAGCTGATATGCTGCTTCGTATACTGAATGCGTTCTTCTTCGGTTTCACAGTTCACTAGTCGCTCATAAGCTGTCAGAGAAACCTTCGCATCAATGATCAGGTGCTTATCGTTGGGAAGATCTATCACCACATCGGGCTGGAAACGACTGCCATCTGCTGCTTGATGGGATGCCTGAATGCGGTATTCCTGATCTTTCACAAGACCTGATCTTTCTAAAACCCTTTCTAGAATCAATTCGCCCCAATTTCCCTGTTTTTTGCTATCCCCTTTAAGAGCCTTGGTAAGGTTTTGGGTTTCCTGATTCATCAGGTTAGATTGTTCAATGAGTTGATTGATGTGACCCTTAAGGACATTTCGCTCATCCGATTCGGCTTTATAAACCTTGTCTACCTTTTCTTCAAAGGTTTTGATATTTTCTCGGAGGGGCTTGATGATGAGATCAAGATTAGCGCGGTTATGTTCAACGAATTTATTGCTTTTTTCTTCCAGGATTCTTGAAGCGATCAGCTCAAAATCCTTGTTGAATTTTTCCTGATTGTTTTTTATTTCCGATTTCTGTTCCTCTAGTTTTTCTTGCTGTGCCTGCAAATAAGAACGTGAACTTTCCAAAGAACGCAATGCATCCGAAAGCTTGATTCGTTCATTATCAAGCTCTTTTTTCAAATATTCCTGCGCATTTATTAGGTTTTCAGCCCTTTCTTCTACTTTTGCCAGGCTGATCTTCAATTGCTCATTTTCTAGTTTTATACGGTTAAACTCAGCAGGATCTAAAGCACCCACCTTGGGTTTTCTCCACAAGAAAATGAATAAGGCAACGATTATCATGGCCACTGCCGGAATGAGATAGATTTCCATATTGAATTAATTTATCAAAAATACAAAAGAGATAGATGTTAGACTTGGATTAATTCTGCGACCTGCTCGCCCAAGAGGCTTCCCATTGCAACACCCATTCCATTACACCTAACGGCACAAAAGAGTCCGGGTGAAATCTGCTTAACAATTGGTTTCAGCTCCTTTCCAAAACCCATTACCCCGCTCCAGCGATGTTCAATTAGTGGTTTTTGTCCGGGAATTATGGTTTCATACAATAGCTTTTCGAGCTCATGCTGAACAATTACCGAAATTCCAGGCTCGGTGGTTTCTTCCGCTTTAAAATCCAGGTTTCGTCCCCCACCCAGAAGTATCCTTCCATCGATATTTCTGAAATAAGTATAACCCTCATTATAATGAAAACTGCCATTTATTTTTAGATTTTTTATCGGTTCAGTAATCAGTACCTGCCCTCTACCCGGGTTTACATCAAGCTCCGGAACCAAATCTTTACTGAAGGCATTGGTAGCGAGAATAACCGATTTTGCTTTAAAATCACCCTGATTACTACGGATGATCTTGTTGCCCAATCCTTCTTCAATTTTCTGCACTTGGCAGTTATTAAAAACAGCCACTCCCATTCCCTGAACCTTTGAAAGCAAAGCCAGCATCATCTTGCCCGTATCAATTTGGCCCTCATACTTGTTTTTTATGATGTTGGATATACCACTCATTCCGGATTCTGCAATTTTATCATAGGATACTGAATAAATGTCATGTTTTCCAATTATCGGTTTAAGGAATGAATTGAACCATGATATCTTATCAATACAGTGATTGGCAAGATGGTTTTCGTTAGTTTTAAATACTTCAAACCCTCCGCTTTGCTCAAAACAAATTGCAGAATCTCCTAGGTTATTTCGGAGTTTTTCCAGACCCCTCCAGCGCATATCAATCATGCTCAGAACTTCATCCTCAGGTTTGGATTTCAACTCATTGATAAGCTCAGAAACGCTTCCAAAGCATGCAAAACCAGCATTTTTTGTACTTGCACCTGAAGGAAGAAAACCAGATTCAAGAACACCAATTCTTAGAGAAGGTTGCTTTAATTTTAGATATAGTGAAGCACTTAAACCAACTATTCCGCTGCCAATAATAATCACATCATAACCGGACAAGAATGATTTCTGTTCCCAATAAGAAAAAAGATTGGCCATATAATCTAAAGGTAAATTATTTGTG
>JBDNGV010000052.1:0-4665 GCA_041689125.1 Daejeonella sp. | reverse complement strand
GGGTAGCGGGTATTATTGCTATGGCAGTCATAGCAGGAATTTTGCAAAATGGCCTGTACATTCTCAGGGACCCTAGTAATGCTGGCTATCCCCATCTCTGAATTCTGAGCGCTTTGATTACGTACAGGCTGAACAAACTGAATAGCCAGCAGGACAAATCCCAATGGAACTAATCCCATTTTTACCCTGCTCAAACCGGTTTAATTAAGCTCTTCTTTCACCGTACCACAGCTTAACATAGCTTGCCCCAGATAAGGATTGCTTACCTCTTTAGTCTCGCTGAGCCAGTTGCCACCCTTATTATTGTTATACATCGGACAGTTGGTATAATACAGTTTTTGTCCGGAACCTGACTTTGCTAACTCATATATTTCCTGACTTAAGGTTTCAAAATGTTCACGCTGGTGAACGATATTGCCGGAATTGCTGGCAATATGTTCAGCATGCTCCCTTGCATCTTCTTCGATATCAGCCAACGCTTTGGTCTGCTCCGGGTTTAATAATTTTTTATCTAGGCTCTCAAATGCTTTTATAAGTTCCGTTGCAGCAGCAGCAGCATCTTTATCATTATCCTTTGTAAGGGCATTTTTGAGTTTGAGGTATCCATCAATTACTTCAGTCATAGGGTACTTGCTGACAGATATATTCTGATCTGTTGTTTCCGTTTTTGTTTGATTACTGTTAGCCAATTTTTTATCAGTAGCACTATTACAGGCAGTAAGTAGGACTGATATTGTAACTAAACTTAAGATGATTGTTTTCATATTCTGATAAGGTTTACTGGTATCAATTTTAATAAAAATTAACCGAAGCGTTTGCAAAACGGGTTGATACAATAAAGCTAAAGGCAAGCTCTTGCCTTTAGCTTTAGAGATTTTCGATTTACTTTAAGGTTTCTACGACTTTTCCGCAGGTGAGCATAGAGCTGCCGTAATACGGGTTTTTGATAGCTGAACTACTGCTAAGCCAGCTCGCTTTCGCCATGGGGCAATAAGCCTTGTAAACGGGATCAGAACTGAGCTTTTGGGCTTTTGCCAAAGCGAACATGTTTTCCGATAAGCCAGAAAAGTATTCTCTCTGCTTTTTCAGGTCTTTTGTTTTGGCAATAAGATCAGCATCTTTTAATAATGCAACACGATTTGCTTCCAGCAAATCTGCATCGGTTGTGGCTTTTGTCAATTCGACGGCTTTTGCCGCAGCAAGACTTGAATTTCCGCTAACTAATGCGTCTTTGACTGCATAGTACTGAGTTAGTATTGCAGTAGATTCTGCTGTTGGGCTCTGTGCAAAACTCATTTGCACGAGGGTTGTCACTATAAAAGCGACTAAAAAAAATATCTTCTTCATTTTGTATGGATTTAAAGTTTTAAGCAAACAATTTCATGTATGGCAAGATTCTTACCATTTAAAAAGGTTAAAAAAATTAAATCAAATCAGGAAACTCTGAATGGCGATGCGGATATCCGCCTGAGGCGGATGATGGTTACGCACGAAATGCCAGTTGCTGGGTGTATGCTGATTAGATGAAAGAGCATCTATATTAAAAGCAGAAACAGGTGTTATAGTAATAAACAGGGGATGAAGATTATAATTGAAAGGCTGTGGAACACGTTTACCTGTTTCTTCAATTTTTGCTACTTCATCTTTACAGCAATCATCTTTTTGCTTTTCTTGAGTATTGTCAGGAAGTTTGTTGGTATGTTTTGTCTGATCATCATGACTATGGGGTTTTTCATCATGATCTGCTTTTACTCCTTCAAAATGTGGATGCCCTGGATTAGCATGATCATGGCTTTTCTCGGGCTGGGGTTCTGTGGCATGGTGATGATCTCCATTTTTGTGATGGTTCTGATTAAATTTCATTTCAATTCCAATAGAGCAGGCAAAGCCTACTACCGTACTCAAAGAAAATACGATCAGTAAAAAAACTGCTTTATATTGTATGGATTGATTTCTTTTCATTAATTCTACACTATATTGAGTAGCATCTGAACAAAGATAACTATAAGAGTATGATTCGAATTATATAATTATCTGAAAAAATTACATAATTCCTTGAAACAAAACCCTCGATATTTTACCTCAAAATCAAACAATAATGCAAATATTTCAACCAGATTAGGCTGCTGCGGCCATTTCCTTACAAGCTTCAGCACATTTCCGGCAAGCATCGGCACATTGTTTACAATGTTCCATTCCCATTGATGCATGTTTCTCACATTCCTTTGCACAAGCAGAACAAATATCCGCGCAAATGCTGCAAAGTTGCTTAGAATATTCCGAACCCATACTCATTAGTTCAGCCGCAGAATTGCAGATGGCCGCACATTCCCGGTCTAATTGAATGCAGCGGACCATCATTTTTACATCATCTTCTTTTAGACACTCGCTTGCACAGTGATTGCAAGCCACTGCACATGCATAACATACATCGATACAGTTTTGAAATTGTTGGTGTGACATATTGCTATTTTTTTATTTGTTATTAGCTATCCATTTTTTAAACTCTTCAATCTCCTTGTTCTGGTCTGCGATTATCATTTTAGCCATTGATAAGAGTTTAGCATCTTTACCATGCTTTATGAAACCTTCTGCCATTAAAACAGCGCTCTGATGATGAGGGATCATCATGTTTGCAAATTGCTGATCAGTTGAAAGGCTTTCATCTGCCTTGGGCGTTTCCATCATCATCATCATATTTTTGTCCATTACTTTTGCAAAACCTTCATCTTTTCGGGTAGGATCATAATTTTTTGCAGCATCTTTTGTATTATTAAGGCTAGCCTCCAACTCATTGATCTCTGATTGTTGTGCCTTGATAATTTTTTGAGCCATTTGCTTCATTGTCTCATCCGTACCTGAAGAAAGTTCAGCTTGTGCCATATCAATAGCTGCCTGGTGATGACTTTTCATCATCATTGCAAAATCATGATCAACATTTCCCGACATTTCCATATCATGCATTTCCTTCATCATTTTATCCATTGAACCCATCATTCCTTCATTCATAGACGAATCCATATTCATATGGGCGCTCTCACCCATGTTCATATACTTGTTATCCGACTCACTTTCAGATGATTTGTTCTGACAAGCTGAAAGGCCAATTGCCAGAATAAGAATTCCAATAATTAAGTTGTTTGCTTTCATATTATAGTTGTTAGGTTAAATAAAATACTTCATTGTAATTGCAACGGTACATCAATAAGACGGTTAGTAATAGTAATAAGGAACTGGGTAAAATGAGTTTTAAATTAATCTTTGTTAATTTCACTTTTGGCGTCTGCCTCTCAAAAAAAGGACAATAAGGACAATAATTATAAGCGGAATAATCCAAATACTCCAGCCCATGCCCCAATAATGGTCGTTCATCATGTTATTTATTTTTAGTGATTCATACTCCCGCGAGATGTGATCATTTTCTTCATTCTATTTATTAGTTTGATCGAATGATTTGATTGTAAAAGTCGGTTTATATACAATAAATACGTTATTGAATTATAGAAATAAGTTACATTATTCACACATTTTCTGCTGAAGATAAACTGCCTTTCGAATGGCTATTGTGTTTGATACACGGGTAAGTTGGAGCATGAAGACTTGCGAATTTACCTAGGCGCTAGGCTCGATAAATTCGTCAGTCACATTTCAAGCAGAGATGACGAAATCATTTTTCACTCGTTCAGGTCATTTTGGTAAGTCAGAAAGTGAAGATTTTCTAGAAATAAAACTAAATTAGATGATCTAGATAGCGGTCTAAATATGAAACAGTTCAGACAAGCAATAATGTAATGATTTGTAATTGATGGCTGGGATAATAAGCAAGAGTTTTTTATAAGGAAATCAATCATTTAAACAAACAATAAACACATTTAAAATTAGTTAAAATGCAAAAAAAATATTTTCAAGGAGAAGGCATAAGAAAGGTAGTCCGCCTTAAAGGAAGCGCATTGCTAAACTTATTTATAGGATTTTTTATCATATTCTTTCTTCTCCCACATCTTTCTCAAGCCCAGAACAAGGTTCAGGTGGGAAAGTTTATTATTGAACCTCCAACACTTGAAAATTTGGGCTTCGAATGGTATATAGCTGGTGATGATAACCGTAATGGCACAGTAAAGGTAGAGTATCGAATCGCAGGTTCGGGTAATGAATGGAAAAAGGGAATGTCTCTCCTTAGAATTGGGGGGGAACGTATTGAGAGAGCGGGTATTAATTACACAACTCCCCATATGTTTGCTGGAAGTATTTTGGATGTTAATTCAAATACCAAGTATGAGGCCCGTTTTACATTAGAAGATCCCGATGGGGTTGAAGGTGAAGCAGTTAAGCTAGTCAATGTTTCCACACGTGCTGAGCCTAAAGCTGCCAGTGGCGGAAGAGTAAGACATGTATATTCCCAATATTATACGGGTGAGAAATTAGAGCCTAATTATCCGGGTCTGGTTTCTGCTTATGGCGGTTCTAAAGAAACAAAGGGAGATTGGAATGTGGTAACTGAAGATGTTGTGCAACCGGGAGATATTATTAAAATACATGGAGGACTCTATCAGGGGGTTCTTCTTAATTATCCGGATTGGCATAATATACCATTCGATGGGACCTATTTTTTCACCGCAAAAGGTACTGCAGAGCGCCCTATTGTAATCGAGGCAGCAGGGGATG
>JBDNGV010000051.1:0-4009 GCA_041689125.1 Daejeonella sp. | reverse complement strand
TTTTTTATACTTTCTTTGATTTTATCGACTTCCATATCAGTTCACTACCGAGATCTCAAAATTACTAATAATTACTCTATATTCTTTAAGGGGTCTCTTGGCGGGTGCTTTCACCGCTGAACCATCAAACATTGAAAATTTTGCCCCGCTGCATGGATCGGTTGCCGTTAGGTTTGGATCATCCGGAACTACCGCACATCTGGCTTGTGGGTTAACAGAACTACAACGGTCGAATGCAACATAAGCATTATCTGCCCTGCGGTATATGATTAGTCCGGCAACTCCTGTATTATCCGTCTTATTCACCAGCAATAAACCATTTTTGTTTTTAATGTTAAATTCCTGAATGGTTATTCTATAATTTACAAAGGCCTCGGGAATACGGTCTAAGCCATCCTTGTTGCAGGAAAGCAAAGAAAGAAGACTAAGCACTATTATAATCCTTACTCTCATCAGATCATTTCTGATTGGAATTGTTTTAAAAAGCGGACATCATTTTCTGAAAACAACCTTAGATCTTTAATCTGGTACTTGAGGTTGGTAATCCTTTCGATCCCCATCCCAAAAGCATAACCTGTAAACTTCTTACTATCGATATTGCAGTTTTCAAGAACATTTGGGTCCACCATGCCGCAACCCAAAATTTCAACCCAGCCACTATATTTGCAAAACTGGCAGCCATCACCCTTGCAAATTGAACAGGAAATATCCATTTCGGCTGAAGGTTCTGTAAATGGGAAATAGCTTGGTCGGAAACGCACTTTTGTGCCTTCCCCAAATAACTCCTGTACAAAATGAAATAAGGTTTGCTTCAAGTCAGCGAATGATACATCCTCATCAATATACAATCCTTCAACCTGATGAAAAAAGCAGTGGGCTCTGGCAGAGATGGCTTCATTGCGATAAACTCTACCCGGCATAATCGCGCGGAATGGTGGTTTGCCGGCTTCCATCATCCGAACCTGAACGGAAGATGTATGAGTCCTTAATGCAATATCTCCCTTTTCCCCTCCTTTTTTTATAAAAAAGGTATCCTGCATATCTCTGGCAGGGTGCTCTTCAGGGAAATTAAGTGCTGAGAAGTTATGCCAGTCGTCTTCGATCTCCGGACCTTCGGCTACATTGAATCCCAATTTATTAAAAATCTCAATAATTTCTTTTCTGACCAGAGATAAGGGATGGCGTGCACCAAGTTCGAAGCCCTCTCCAGGAAGAGTAAGGTCAAGCTCAGAATCAGTATTTTTTTCAACAGTTTCTAAACTTTCCTTCAGCGTCTGATATTTGGCCTCAGCCAGTTGTTTTAACTCATTCAGAACCTTACCCATTACCCGTTTCTCTTCTGCTGAAACTGTTTTGAACTCTTCGAAAAGATCTTTTATAATACCTTTTGTGCCCAGAAAGCGAATTCTGAATGATTCTAACTCTTCCGTATTTTTAGATTGAAAAGAATGAATTTCAGTAGCATACTGGTCTATTTTTTGCTGCATGGTTAAATTTTTTGTTATGAGGATACTAATCTAATCCTTAGATTCTTATGTTATTTTAAAACCCCTAATTTCTTTCCAACTCTAGTGAAAGCATGTATGGCTTTGTCAAGGTGTTCTCTGCTATGTGCTGCCGAGAGTTGCACCCTTATACGAGCCTTATCTTTTGGCACTACCGGAAAGTAAAAACCGATTACATAAATTCCTTCTTTTAATAATTCAGCTGCGAAATCTTGTGAAAGTTTTGCATCATACAACATGATTGGTACAATAGGATGTGTTCCAAGTTTGATATCAAAGCCAGCTTCGGTCATTTTTTTGCGGAAATACAAGGTGTTTTCTTCAAGCTTATCCCTTAATCCTGTACTTTCTTCCAACATATCAAGAACTGCAATGGAAGCACCAACAATTGACGGCGCTAGTGTATTAGAAAACAAGTATGGTCTAGAGCGTTGCCTTAGGAGATTAATTACTTCTTTTGGGCCTGAGGTAAATCCTCCTGACGCCCCGCCCAGCGCTTTTCCCAAAGTGCCAGTTATTATATCTACTCTGCCTATTACATTATGATGTTCATGAGTCCCGCGACCATTTTTGCCCAAAAAGCCTGATGAATGACATTCATCAATCATAACCAGCGCATTGTATTTGTCGGCCAAATCACAGATTTTATCTAGTTGAGCAATGGTCCCGTCCATGGAGAAGGAACCATCGGTGACTATTATGCGGTGGCGTAAATTTTGAGTTTCTTTTAATTTTAACTCCAGATCTGCCATATCATCATGATTATAGCGAAAGCGCTGTGCTTTACACAGACGAACCCCATCAATAATTGATGCATGATTTAAAGCATCAGAGATAATTGCATCCTGCTCATTAAATAAGGGCTCAAATACACCTCCGTTAGCATCAAAAGCTGCAGCATATAAAATGGTATCTTCTGCACCCAGAAATTTTGATATTTTTTCTTCTAATTCTTTGTGAATATCCTGGGTGCCACAAATGAATCGAACGGAAGCCATTCCGAAACCATGTGTATCAAGTGCTTTCTTTGCAGCTTCGATTACCCTTGGATGAGATGCCAGCCCCAGGTAGTTATTGGCGCAAAAATTAATTACTTCTTGTCCGCCCCGAATTTTAATTTCAGCACCTTGAGGAGTAATAATGATACGTTCACGTTTATAAAGACCGGCTTTTTCAATTTCCTCCAGTTCTTTCTGTAATACTGGTTGAAGGGTTTTATACATAATTGGTCAATTTGAGAATGTAAAATTACAAATTCTGCAGACTTTGGTGTTCATACCATAGAAACTAGTTCATTTTAATACAAATTTATGGCATAATCGAGTGCGTATTCATATTATTGCGATCTTTAAAAGAAAATATAAATGAGATCAATTGTCTTATTTCTGCTGTTAACAATAGTTGCTCATGGACTATTTGCCCAGAAAATTGTTTTAAAAGGGAAAATAACAGATTCAAAGGGACTTCCTGTGCCCTTTGCCAGCGTCTATGAAAAGAACACTACAGCTGGAACTTCCGCTAACAGTGAAGGTGAATATCAGTTGAAATTAAATCTCGGAAAGCATTCGATGATATTTAAAGCCATTGGCTTTAAGCAAGAAACCAGAGAATTAGACCTACAATCAGATCAGTTTATTCATGTCAGTTTAACCGAGGCGGTGTATGAGCTGAAAGATGTTATAGTTCGTGCATATTCAGAAGATCCCGCTTATGAGGTAATTAGGAATGCTATCAAGAAAAGAAATTACTATCTAAACGAGATAGAGGAATATACAGCTGAGGTTTACATTAAGGGAATGCAGAAATTACTTTCTGCACCTAAAAAATTTCTGGGAGCGAATATTGATGATATGGCTAAGCAAATCGGCCTAGATTCAAACCGAAAGGGAATCCTCTATCTTTCTGAGTCTGAGTCCAAACTGAGTTATATCAAACCCGGAAAATATCGGGAGGTAATGATCTCTTCAAAGGTGTCAGGAAGCAACCGTGCATTCAGCTTTAACCGTGCTTCGGATATGGGGATCAACTTTTATCAGAACCTTTTGGAAATAGATGGACTGAGTGCTCGCCCCTTTGTTTCGCCTATCTCGGACAATGCATTATTTTATTATAGATATAGATTACTTGGTACCAGTATAGAGAATGGTCAAATGATCAATAAGATAGAGTTGATACCCAAACGCGATGCTGATCCAGTTTTTCGAGGTATAATCTATATTATTGAAGATAGCTGGAGAATACATAGCGCCGATCTTTACCTAACCAAAGAGGCAAACATTCAATTTGTAGATACCTTAAATGTCAGACAAGAGTTTATACCTGTAAATGCCAAAACTTGGATGCCCTCTTCTGTTCGCTTTGACTTTACCGGAGGTTTTCTAGGATTTAAATTTGGCGGGTATTTCATTGCTCTTTACAATAATTATGACCTTAATCCGGGGCTAAACCCAGAGGATTTCAAAGAGGTTTTGAATATTAGTAAAGAGGTAAATAAAAAAGATACT